>JACDAL010000034.1 GCA_013695465.1 Actinomycetota bacterium
GGAAGCGGCACACGAGGGCCACGGATCTGAGCACCCGCAGGACCGTGGACTCCGACACGAACGCCTGTCTCGTGCGGGACAGGTGGTGGGCGAGCTTGCGATGCGCCTTGTCGGAGTTGCTCTCGTCACCGGCCGCGGCGATGATGGCGGCCCGTTCGTCGTTGGTGATCCGGTGCGGTGTCGTTTTGGCCATCGGCGGGACGTCGGCGACGTCTGAGACGGTGAGGCTCCTGGGATCACGTCCTTTGACTCAGCGGTGGAAGCGGCGCGCCTCGAGCATGAGGACCTCGCAGGAACGCACGATCGGGAAGCCGGCGTTTCTGGCCTCGGTGATGGCGCCGATGAGCGCGAGCTTGATCTCAGCGGGGAGACGCGTCCCGCGGAGGGCACCGGTCAAGCCCAGCCCGATTTTTTCGCAGCAGGGTGTTCTCGATCGACACCTCCTTGAAGGCGCCCTCGAGGCGAGACACCTCGTTTCTCAAGGCTTCCTTCTCTGAGTCCTTGGGGTTGCGCCCTGGGCCCTTCTTCAGCTGGGTGAGCGCGCCCTCCTTGACCTGAGTGCGGATGCGCGTCAGTTGCGACGAGTCAATGCGCCAGCGCCTTAGCACGTCGGCCACCTTGGCATCCTTGGCGGACGCCTCGATGAAGATCTGCCACTTGTCCTCGGCCGACAGCCGGCGTTTCCTGCGCGGCGCCTCCTGTTCCATAATCGGTGCCCTCCCTCCCGGATGTGTACCACCCTTGTTTGGAGGGTGCCAAGAGGAGCCTCGATGCTGACGGATTTCCGGGGCTGATTCTGGGTCAGAAGCTCAGACGCAAGACGCCGATGGTCTGGGATGATCGGGTGCCGAGTTGATGATCTCGACACCCAGCGATTCGACCTTTCGCTCGAAACCGACCACGAAGCCGTGAAGACGACCGGTGAAGCACAGACCGTTGTCGGACAGCAGCTGGCGGGGCAACCCGTAGCGTGACGACGCCGCGGAAAAGCAGCCCAGGCGCTGTCGCAGGTGAGCGACTCACACGCGTGCGCGTCGAGCAGGAAGCGGGCGTGATCGTCGAGGCAGTTGGCGACCCACACATCGGAGCTGTCCTGAAGCTTGACCTCGGTGCCGTCGATTTGCCACAGGTCGTTGGGGACGGGACGCTCGAAGCGCTTGTTGAACTTGCGGCGCTTCTTGGGCTGATCGACGACGAGGTGGTTACGTCTTAAGGCTTGATGGATCGTCGACACCGCGGGTGGCTCGATGCCTGCGTTCATCAGCTCGGTATGGATGCGCCTTGCGCCCCAGCGCTTGTGGTCCTTGCGCATGCGGCAGATCTCGATCTCCAAGCCGATGTCGATCTGATGCGGAGAATGAAAAGGCCGGCTCGAGCGGGGCTCGAGGCCGTCGAGGCCGTCGGCGAGATAGCGGTGCCGGTACTCAAAGAAGGTCTGGGTCGAGATGCCGCGCCGCCGGCACACCTCGGCGATGGAATCGCCGGTCCTTTTGCCGCTCCAAGAGCACCTCCAAACGGACTTCTGCCACTGACTGTCACCACATTCAGAGCCACGGCCACCTCCCAGGTCGCTTCCTGGGAGACAGGCTGCAGCTTCAGCTCGAGGGCGTCAGGGATGTGTCCGGAACGTCAGCGATGTGTCCGGAACGTTTCGCTCGGGATGTGGCCGGTCATTACACGCGCCGACTTCCTTCGCATGTTGGATTCTTGTTGGATTCGCGTGCCGTTGAACACACGTTTGCATCCAAGGGGATCTTGAAAGCCTACGCAGACCTGGTCTTTCGCGTTGTGGGCGCTGACGGACTACAACTGCCGTCCCTGCGTTGTAAGCGTGGGGCTCAGAATCACGTTACCAGCGAATACCGGGCACCGCAGTTCTGCTGCCTACTTCACAGTCCCACAACATTGCCCTCCTTTGCCGTCGATTGTCCCGTCCCGCGGTCCTCGCGGTCCCAGTCCGACCTCACAGTTTCTGACCAACGACGTAGACAACCTCCGCGCGTTCCTCGAAGCCTTTTGGTTCCAGACGTTGGAGTCGACAACGGGCCCTCTCAAAGCACCGGCTCTTGACCTCAGTCGGCATGGCTTCGTAGCGCAATCGGCTCTGTCCGTGGCGAGTGCGATGAGCTAAGAATTCGTCGGGCGTGCAGGTCGATCTGTACTCGCCCACCCACGAACGGACAAGATGCAGGCGTTCTTCCGTCATCAAGGCTTCAACCTTCTCAGGTGTATCAACGAGCTCGAACTTGGCGAAATCCGGATCTGGCGGTGGGGCACCATGGTCGGTCAGCTCCTCGAACCAGATCTCATAGGCCGGAGGGTCGTGCTCAGCTCCCCACGTCGCGGTTCCAATCAGGCCGTTAGGACGCGTCACCCTTGCCATCTCCGCGATCCCCTGCGCCGGATCGAAGAGGTGAAACAGAACGAACGCGAGCACCGCCGCATCGAAGGACTCATCTTTGAAGCTGAGCAGCGAAGCATCCATCACCGCGCGTGGAAACTCACCGGACGCACGCTTGAGCATTCCGAACGACAGGTCGGCAGCAACGACGACCGCGTTCGGCGCACGTTCCCTCAGCTCGGGCAATAGCGATCCGATCCCAGCGCCGGCCTCGAGCACGGCATGCGCCTTCTCAAGTGCCAAATGAGAAAGAACCGCGCGAGACAGCGGCAGTAGCTCGGGTGCCCACAAGTCCTCGTAGGCATCTGCCGCATCCGAGTAAAGCTTGGAGAGTTTGCCGCGCGATTGCCGGGCCCGGTCGGCCATTTCGGCGGAGGACGAACTCATTCAGCGCGCGGTTTCTCCGCGCGGATCGAATACCCAGTGGTCCCGAACTGCCGAGCCTTCTCCTCGCCGGCCGCTCCCGCGAAGGTATCCACCTCGCCGGCGAGCTCGACTGCGGTGAGACCCGCTCCCCGGATTACCGTCTCCCATCCCGCGCACGGCAGGGCACCGGCAATTCAGCCGGTCCACAGATCGATGTCCTTAAGGGCGCCTTCGGGAACTGGCTTCTCCACGCAGATATCGGCGATCGTCATACGGCCACCAGGCTTGAGCACGCGGTGGATCTCCTTGTAGACGCGCAGCTTGTCCGGGCACAGGTTGATCACGCCGTTGGAGATCACGACATCTGCCCACTCCGACTCGATCGGAAGATCTTCGATCAGCCCTTCACGGAACTCCACGTTCTCAAGGTCCAGTTCGTTTGCGAGGCGGCTGGCCCGCTCGACCATCTCAGAAGTCATATCCACGCCGATCACGCGCCCCTCCGGCCCGACAGCAAGGGCTGCGATGAACGAGTCCATGCCTGCACCCGATCCAAGGTCGAGGACGCGTTCGCCGCGTTTCGGTAATCCCCAATAGAAAGGGTTCGCCACGCCGGCAAAGGCGTCGGTTGCCTCGTCGGGCAACTGGTTCAGAGGGGACTCCGGATACCCCATCCTAAGCGCGTGCTCGCGCCCGGTATGGAAGTGATACTCGCCCGTGGGATCCGCGGCAACCTCTCGATATTTCTCCTGGACCTCCCGGCGCAAAGCGTCTACATCGACGAGCTCGGTGATGTCCTGATCGAGCGTTCGCTCCGTCATCCCTTAGCCCTTCGCGTATTCTGAAGCCGACTTCGATTCGAACTCGACCCTTGAGGTGCTGGAACCGAGGACTTGTTCGCTGCCTTGATCTTCAAGAAGTCCTGAGGAAGTGGCGGCGTATTGGCGATCTGGTAGTCGATGAACTGTTCTGGGTCGAGTTGTAGAGCAGGGTTGGTGCGTCGCTCTCTGCCGATAGTCGAGATCGTCTTGCCGTCCATGCCTCGCCCGCAGGTCGAGCCCGCGTAGTGCCCGGGGTAGACCTCGACATCGTCTCGCAGCGAGAGCAAGGTCTGGAGCGACTCATACAGCTCCTTCGCTCTTGAGCGGACTTCGTCTTCATCGATGTCGGTGAGTGCCAGATCGACCCTCCCAACGTCTCCCACAAAGAGCGTGTCGCCGGTGAGCAGGAACCAGTCGTCGAAGAAAAGGCTGACGTGTTCAGGAGTGTGGCCGGGGGTATGGATCACACGGCCCCGCCGGTTCCCTATTTCGAGTACGTCGCCGTCATGCAAGGGAGTGAACTCAAAGCCGACGTCGGCTCCACCGCCGAGATACAAAGCGGCGTTGGCCGCGGCTGCGAGTGCACGAGCTCCCGAATCGTGATCGGCATGGACGTGGGTGTCGACGACGTGACTGATCACCATCGCGTTGCCCTCGACGTCGTCGATATAGTGCTGGGGATCGCCCTGGGGATCGATGACGGCGCACAACCCGAGGCTCGGACATCCAACGACGTAGGAGGCACAGGAGCGGGCTTCGTGGAGTACCTGGCGGAAGTACATGCTTTTTCTCCTAGATGAATAGCTGAACGTCGGAATCGCCGGCGAAGTCCAGGAACGCAGGCGCTCCGGCGAACTCGACTCCGTCGATCAGATCCTCTTTGGACACGCACATCACGTTAAGGGTGGTATTGCACGCGTACATCCGGATGCCGAGCTCGCGTGCACTCTCGAGCAGTTCAGGGATGGATGCGAGATTGGCTTTGGAGATCCACGATTTCACCATCTTGGTGGCCGCCGTCTTCATCCCCGGCAACGCGCCGACCAAGGTCGGGATGTGGAGCGGGACTTCATGGGAGGAGGCATGGCCGGGTTGCCGACCGAGCTGGCCGACAGCTTGGGCATCCGGTCCTTGTGCACGATATCGAGACCGTAGAAGGTGAAGAAGATCGCCACTTCCCAACCCACGCTCGCCGCGGTTGTCGCCATCACGAGGGGGTGGGTAGGCCTGGTCGAGCGTGCCCTTGGAAACGATGAGGGCGAGTCGTTTGGGCTGAGGAAAGTCCTCCGGTGTCTTGTGCGCGTTCGGTACGGGCGCCATTTCCGCTTTCATCGGCTGCGCCTCACGACGTACTTGAAGGTCGTCTCAACGGCAGAATGGTCGACGAGCTCATGACCGGTGTTCTTGCACCACGCGGCCACATTCTCTTTCGAGCCTGGGTCGTCGGTCCACACCTCGACCAGCTGACCGATCTCGATCTTGCGGATCGCTTGGCCAAGGCGGATCGTCGGCATCGGGCAGACGAGGCCTCGAGGGTCGACCTGAGAAACCACTGCTGGCATCATCCCACCCTCCCTTGTTGGCGTTGGCACCATTCTCTTCGGGTTCTCTCTTGCTTGTCAAGTACTTTCTTGAATACTATAGAAAAGTGAACCCCCTCGCAGCCAAGCCCCGGCCCTCCCCCATCACTCTGGGGATCCGGGCAAACCTGGCCCAGTTCGCCCTCCTGGTGGGGGTCAACGGGCTCGTCGGCGCGCTCGTCGGCCAGGAGCGGTCGCTCGTGCCGTTGCTGGGCGAGCGGGTCTTTGCGGTCGGCTCGAGCACCGCGCTCATGCTTTTCATCGTCAGCTTCGGGCTCGCCAAAGCTGGGGCCAACCTCGCGGCCGGCTACCTAGCGGGTCGCATCGGCCGCAAGAACGTCCTGCTCCTCGGTTGGATCGCGGGGATCCCTGTTCCGATTGCGCTGATGCTGGCTCCTACCTGGACCTGGGTCATTGCGGCGAACGTGCTGCTCGGTATCAACCAGGGTCTCGCGTGGTCCTCGACGGTCGTGATGAAGATCGACCTCGCCGGACCGCGCCAGCGGGGACTGGCGATGGGTCTGAACGAGTTCTCGGGCTACCTCGCGGTCGCGATCTCCGCCGCCGTAACCGGATGGCTGGCGGCGCGCTACGGACTTCGGCCCGAGCCGCTCTTCTTGGGGCTCGTCATCGCTGCTCTCGGCCTCGGCCTGTCGGTCATCTTCGTGAAGGAGACATCAGCCCACATGGTGCTCGAGAACGGAAAGACTGCGGGAAAGGGCTTCGGAGAAGTTGCCGCGCTCGCGAGCTACCGGCACCGTGGCCTCGCCGCCGCGTCGCGTACCGGCCTCGTGAACAACGCGAACGACGCTCTCGCCTGGGGACTGCTGCCGGTAGTGATGGTGGGCCAAGGCCTTACCACCTTGCAGATCGGAACCGTCGCCGGCATCTATCCCGCGATGTGGGGCATCGCGCAACTCGCAACCGGCGCGCTTAGCGACAGGATAGGCAGGCGTATCCCGGTCGCAGCCGGGATGTGGATCCAAGCCCTTGCACTGCTGCTGTTCTGGAAGGCGAGCGACTTCTCACACATGATCGGAGCCTCGGCTTTGCTGGGCCTCGGGACCGCCCTCACCTATCCGGTGCTCCTGGCGGTGGTCGGCGATCTCGCGGCCCCATCGTGGCGGGCGGCTGCGGTTGGCGTCTATAGAACGTGGCGGGACGGGGGTTATGTGATCGGGGCGGTTGCAGCAGGGGTGCTGGCCGACCTCTTCAGCGTCGGGACCGCGCTTGTGATCGTGGCGCTGGCTACCGCGCTATCCGGCTGGGATGCCTGGGTCAACCTTCGCTCTTCAAGTGATGACTTGAATAGTCTAGTATGAGCGTCATGGCAGATCGAGCCTCCAAAGAAGCGCTGTTCGACGAGTTCGCTCGGGTGGCCAAGGCGCTCTCGAGCGGCAGACGGGCCGAGATCGTCGACCTGCTCGCCAACGGTGAGCGAAGCGTCGAGAGCATCGCGACCGAAATCGAGTTGTCGGTGGCGAACGCGAGCCAGCACCTCCAGATCCTGCGCCGTGCCGGACTCGTGTCGTCGCGTCGCGAGGGAACCTCGATCTTCTATCGACTCGCAACATCCGACGTAAGCATGTTGTGGCGAGGCTTACAGGATGTAGCCAGGGACAGGGTGGCGGAGATCGATCGTCTGGCGCGCGCCTACACGGGCGAGCTCAACGGGATAGAACTCCTGACCAAGGACGAACTCGCCAAGCGCCTTCGGCGGAAGGACGATCTGTTGGTCCTGGATGTGCGCCCGGTCGAGGAATATGCCGCCGGCCACGTCCCCGGAGCCGTGTCGATCCCAGTCGCAGAACTCAAGCGGCGCCTAAAGGAACTACCGAGGAACAAGGAAATCGTCGCCTATTGCCGTGGGTCCTTCTGTGCTTTTGCTCCTGAAGCAGCACGCTATCTCGACAAGAAGGGTTACAGAACCCGGGTCTTGGATTCGGGCCTCCCAGATTGGGAAGCCGCCGGCCTGCCCCTCGAAAGCTAGCCCTCCGTCGTCATACCTGGAGTGCCTTGGACAGCTTTCGGGTTCCTCAACCCCCAAACCTCGCTTCCTCACTGTCGTGTACCCGCCGATCCACTCGTTGACGCAGGGTTCTACAAGGGCGGTGACGGGTTCGAACGCCCAACCCTGCCGCAAAATCTGCTGAATGAGCGCGAAGGAGCGACAAGCGAAAAGCTAGTCAACCTGCGGACGATCTGGGTCGCGAACAGATTCTGGTCGTCGCTCGAGACGTGTATGGGAAGCTCCAAGCGTCCCACATAGCCGGAAGCCCGTTCTTGTAGGTTCACCGAGGGACATAGACCCTGCGCACACTCAGGGCCTCGGCCACGATGCCCGTTTGGGTCCACGGTCTTCGAAGCGGCAATCGCTAAGCCGGCTGAGCGCTCCCCGGGTCGACCAGAAATGCGATTCCAATCGTGGGTGGACCTACGACTGGGGTCCCGTCACTCCGCCACGACTATCCGGCTGCTCACCCAGCTGTGGGCAATGCGAACGACCAGGACCGACAGAGCGTAGCGCTTGCTGCGTTCCAGGCCGGTAGGCGGCCCCAACCCGAGACGGTCGCTCTATATTCTCAGTCAGCCAATCAGAGACGTCGGGAGCGAAAATATGTCGCTTTACGTGTTCAAAGCTAGCACCCGGCAGCGCGGGGCTATCTCCGAATCATGGCCTTCCTCAGCCATTGCGAGGAAACCCTCGGTGGGTCGAGGAGGCTGACGCTACAGCGCTAGATGAAGCCTGAGTGCCTCGTCAAGCTTGGCCATGAGCGCCGGAGGCACGGCACCTAAACGGCGACCAAGTCGTTCGACGGCGATGGAACGAACTTGTTCAGCCTGAGCCTTGGAGTCGACGTCGAGACCGGTTTCGGGTGCTTCAAGAAAGACCTGAAAAGGGTAGAGGCGCGTGATGTTCGACGTCACCGGCACCACGGTAACGACGCCGTGGCCGAGTCGCGTAGCCGTGATATTTGCTCCGTCGTTGCTCACGATTACCGCCGGCCGACGCTTGGCGGCTTCCGCTCCACGTGTCGGATCAAGGTCAACGATTCGGATTTCGCCACGGCGCATCAGGACTGAAGTCCGTCGGCTGTCGTCGCGTCCCAGGCGTCGGCTTCACCAGCCGCCTCCCATTCTTCCCATGCGTCTTCGTATGCGGCGCCCAACTCCGAAGCCCTCAGGAGCCGAACGGCCCTATGGACAACTGCCGAGCGGGAGGGGAACCCTTGCGCAGCGGCGTAGGCATCCAGAAACTCCACATCCTCGTCGGGCAAACTCACGCTGAGTTTCATACTATTATACTACCAGATGTCCTCCCCAAGTAGGAACCCCATTGCTCTCTGTGGGGCCAGGTGAGCCTAGCCGTCATGCTTCAGCATCCTGAGGACGAAGGCGGCATCCAGATCAAGGCATTCAAGAACAAGCTTCCCCGCCGAACCTTCGACCGCTTCGACGGCGACATGGTCATGGCTTGCATGCCACCGCATGACTCAATGGGTTTCGGCGCCGGCGGCAAGTTGAAGCAAGATATTTATCCGGACGAGTACGGAATCGAGACGTGGGACACCGGGTCATGCGGGCGCCTGTTCGTCCCATCGCGAACAGCATGGCGTGGCGTGATATCACTGGTGAGGAACCACCTCCGACTCCCGTCAGTGCCGGTCTCTACACCGAATTCGGCTTTCCGTGGTTCGACCTCTGCGACGAGGGCAAGGCCGACATCAAAGGGTCTGACGTCCTTGGCGGTGTCAAGACCCTCAAGGAGATTGACGAAGAGAAGGGGTTCGGCGTTCAGCACAACGACTCGCCGGTCGAAGTGCCTCCGCAGCAAGTCAAGACGATCAAGAACGAGTCGCTCGTAAGTGATGGGTCGTGGTGAGCTGTGAAGCCTGATTTCGGGGGGGGTTATCGGTGGGGTGTTACTGGCCGTAGCCTCGCGACGGTTCTCTGGCAGATCGTTTCCCCGGGCCGTCGACATCGGGCTGGATTGGCTGATACTTACCTTCGCTAACGAACGAGCGGCCAAATCGACAACGCGACGCGGCGCCTTGGAGCGCGGCCCTAGAGCCTCATAGCCGCCCGCTCTGAAACCCGCCACCAGCTCTTGGACACCCCATGTTCCTGAGCAACCGCCCGCAGGCTGCGTCCCTCCAGCACCACCGCGTCCACCACGAAGCGAGAACAATCATCCTGGACACCTCCCGAGCAGGTGTCCACTATTTGGCGAACCAAACACCACGCCCTCGGCTCTGCCATGCTTGCCGGGACACGTTCGTCACCGGTTAGATCATCGGGTCTCGCCGCCTTGCAGATGGAAGGACGATCAATGTTCGGGAGGATGCATCGTACGAGTGCCGCTATGCGCCCGAGCCGCCT
Source organism: Actinomycetota bacterium (assembly GCA_013695465.1). GTDB lineage: Bacteria > Actinomycetota > CADDZG01 > CADDZG01 > WHSQ01 > JACDAL01. Next base: position 9,549 of record JACDAL010000034.1, read on the forward strand.
TGACAACGGCAGAAAACATGCCCTCGGCTACTGAATGAGTCGGCGTGATCTCGACTGCTGTGAAGCCGGCCCGCTCAAGCCCGCGCTCATATTCGTCGAACGTCATTGCTCCGGCGATGCAGCCTACGTAACTTCCGCGTTCCGCTCGTTCCTCTTGAGAAAGGTCTGACGACGCCACGATATCGGTGATGCCTAAGCGTCCTCCCGGACGGAGAACCCTGTGCATCTCCTCGAACACCGCCTGCTTGTCTGTGGATAGGTTGATGACGCAGTTCGAGATGATGACATCGACAGTCCCTGCAGGCAGCGGCACCGCCTCGATGTAACCCTTGAGAAATTCAACATTCTCCACGCCGGCCTTTTGCTTGTTCTCTAGCGCCAGGCTCAGCATCTCGTCGGTCATATCCAGCCCATAAGCCTTGCCTGAGGCCCCTACTCGCTTGGCCGAGAGGAGCACGTCGATGCCTCCGCCCGAGCCGAGATCTAGAACAGTCTCGCCTTCGTGCAGATCGGCAACGGCCGTCGGGTTCCCACAGCCGAGGCTCGCCAGCACCGCTTCATTGGGAAGCGATTCACGTTCAGTAACGTCGTAGAGTTGTTGGGCAGGGCCATCTGCTGAGTCCCCGCAGCATGAACCCGACGGGGCGCCGCAACATCCTGCTTGAAGGTCCGTCTCTTCTTGACCGCCCGCCACCACAGACCTTGCCGCCTCGGCATACTTGCTTCTTACTTCCTCCCGAACATCAGTCACCATTGTCTCCCTTCACTCTCACGAGTTCTGCCAGACGCTGCAACGATCCGTCATTGAGCGCGTAGTAGGCCCATGTGCCGCGCTGTTCTCGAGTCAGCAGACCGACGGCCACCAACTTCTTCAGGTGATGGCTCAGGGTGGGCTGCGCCAGGTCGAACTGGGCATTCATTTCACACACGCATATGGGCTCTGTGCTGTTTGCCAGCAGGTTGACGATCCGCACTCGGGTAGGGTCCGCCAGGGCTTTGAACAGCCCTGCCGTTGCTCCTGCTTCCTGGAGAGAGATCCCGGGTCCCGCAAGGGGTGAGCAACATCCCGTGACGGCGCTCCCCGACTCGACGACCGTGTTGAGGGAGCTCATCGACCCGCCCAGCCCCTTGCTCTAGTGTCGCAATCGAAAGGCTCCCGTCTTGAGTCCGCGCAGCCGAGCGCTCCAGTGGGCACCCGGCCGAGCTGTGCCGCCGCCAGAGCCTCATCAAGGGTCTTGCTCGTCCACCGTGACAAACATGGCTCCTTTCATCGAAGGACCTTTCATCGAAGAACGTCTATATGCAGAGTGGCATATACATCGATATTTGTCAATGGAACCTCCAGAAACGAACACCCCAGGGCCTCCGGGACAAGAAGGTCCTCTTGACGTAGCTCGGTGACTCAGTAATTATTGAGTCAATGGTCACTGAAGAACTCAGCCGTCGAGCGAACCGGCACGCCTCCCTATCGGACCCACACCGCTTATGTATTCTCGACCAGCTCGCCATCTCGGATCGTTCCCCCTCCGAGCTAGCGAAGGCGCTTGGACTTCGCTCCAATCTTCTGGCTCACCACCTCCAAGTGCTCGAGGATGTCGGCCTCGTGACCCGGATGCCCTCTCACGGGGATCGCCGGCGTCGCTACCTCCGGCTCGAGCGCGGCGCGCTCGACGAGGTGACCAAGCCATTTGCTTTGAGTGCGCGACGAGTTCTGTTTGTCTGCACAGCGAACTCGGCTCGGTCACAGCTTGCAGCCGGAGCTTGGAATCAACACCATCAGGTCCCGGCTGATTCCGCTGGTACACATCCCGCCGAACGCGTTGATCCCAAGGCGGTCGCCGCCGCCAAGCGAGTTGGCATCGACCTGAAGGATGCGATCCCACGCCCGCTGGCTCCAATCGACCCGACAGCGTCCGTGTTGGTGATCACAGTTTGCGATCGGGCTCACGAGGACCTCGCCAAGAATGACGCTGTGGGGCTTCTTCATTGGTCGATCCCGGACCCCGCTGAGGCAGGGACTAAGGACGCCTTCGATCAAGCCGTCACCCAGATCCTTGATCGAGTTCATGAGCTAGCTCCGCTCGTATCTTCCAACCCATGACTAAGGAGGCTGCCGTGTTCCCGACGAAGAGCTACCTCGATGAGGTACCGCTCGAGGTACGTCATCTGATAAGTCGTGCCGCTCAGCGACTCCATCGCGAGTTCACAGGGATCTTTGCGGCCGAGACTATCGAGCGCTTCATAGCCGATTCCTGGGAGCGAGTAGGCCATGGGAGAGTGCAGACTTTCGCACCGCTGCTCGTTGAGCGCTTTACACGGGAGCGCCTGCGGGCACTTGGCAAGGTCGAGGGCAAGGTGACTTCCGAGGTCCCGAGCGTCGTCTTTCTTTGCACCCACAACGCTGGACGCTCCCAGATGGCGGCGGGCTGGCTACAGCGGCTCGCCGGCGACCGTATTGAGGTGTTCTCTGGAGGATCGGATCCTTCAAATGAGGTCAATCCTTCCGCCATACAAGCGATGGCTGAAGTGGGGATCGACATCGCTAACGAGTATCCCAAGCCTTGGACCGACGAAGTCATGCGGGCAGCAGATGTGATCGTAACGATGGGGTGTGGGGACGCGTGTCCGATCTTTCCCGGCAAGCGCTATGAAGACTGGGAACTCACAGATCCGGAAGGCAAGTCCGTCGACGAAGTTCGCACCATTAGAGACGAAATCGAGCAGCGGGTGGAAACCCTGCTTCACGAATTGGTTGTCGAGCGGCCTTAGGACTTTTGAGAGTCATAGGTTGAGTACCGCCGCGAGCTGACATCTCACCCGGTGGACTCAGGAATGGTGGAACCGGGCGCACTAGTCGCCGACGGTAGGTGGAGAAGCTCCTGCTACGCAGAGCAAGCCACCCGCCGTTGCATCCAGTAACTCTCCACTTGACTCGGCCCGTAGTGCGTGCTGCTTTACTAAGCAGTTATTTAACTGGAGGGTTCAATGACCACGGCGACCGAGCGTCTGGACCGCACCTTCGGGGCCCTTGCGGACCCGACGCGGCGGGCGATTCTCGCCCGGCTCAGGACGGGTGAGGCCTCGGTCACCGAGCTGGCGGAGCCGTTCGAGATGAGTCTCCCGGCGGTCTCGAAGCACCTAAAGGTGCTCGAGCGAGCGGGGCTCATCGCACGGGGCCGGGAGCGGCAGTGGCGGCCCGCCCGACTCAAGGCTGAACCGCTCAAAGAGGTCGCCGAGTGGACCGAGCGATACCGGCGATTCTGGGAGGAAAGCTACGACCGACTGGACGGATACCTGGAAGAGCTCCAGGACCGAGGAAAGGAGAAGGATGATGGGCAGAAGCGGTAGCAACGCGCTCAAGGTGACAACGCCGTCGGATCGGGAGATGGTCATGACCCGCGACTTCGACGCACCGCGTGACCTCGTGTTCGAGGCCCATTCTTCGTGCGAACACATGTCGCACTGGTGGGGCCCGAGACGCTACAAGTTCGTCAGCTGTGAGATTGATTTTCGCCCGAGTGGCGCGTGGCGGATCGTGCACGGGGCCGACGGTGAGGAGTACGCCTTTCGCGGTGAGTACCGCGAGATCGTGCGGCCGGAGCGCATCGTCTGGACCTTCGAGTTCGAGGGCATGCCCGGCCACTTCACGGTCGAGACGATGACGTTGGAGGAGCATGACGGCAAAACCACGTTAACCAGTACCTCCGTGTTCGACTCGGTCGAGGAGCGTGACGGGATGCTCGAGTCCGGGATGGAGTCCGGTGCCGCCGAGTCCATGGAACGGCTTGACGAGTACCTCGAGGTCCTCAAGGAAAGCAAGGCCGGCTGACCGAATCCACGTCCGGAAATGCCCTGCCCGGTCGGGAGCGTGGCATCAGAGGCGAGCGGCGGCTCTCTAAGTTGCGCGCGGATCCAGAACACCCAGTTCCTGCAGCACCGCGGTCCCGGCGCGGCGTCCCGAGTACAGCGCCCCCTGGATCGAGGCCGTATCGCGATGATCGCCGGCCACGAAGCGTCCCTCTCCCAGCCGCACGGGGAGCTTGGGCGAGAAAGGTGGACTTTGGTCGGGGTGGCCGTGAGGAATTCGATAGATCGCCAGCACCTCCCAGTTGTCGACCTCGGCGCCGAACCAGGCTCTCATCTGTTTGCGCGTTGCAGCTTCTAGCCCCGGAGCAACCGTGCCGGGGCACGCGACCGAAACGAGGGCCCGACCGAGTGGCGCGTAACTGGGAGCAACGTTGGTCATCACGGCTGCGTGTGCGGCCGGTCCGCCGCCGTCTCCGTCGAGGATGATCGAGGGCTCGTCTCGAGGCGAGCTCGGGGCACCAAAGTAGACGCACGACACCGGGCGCGAGCGGACCGGATTCAATCCCAGCAGTCGTGCCGCCTCGGGTCCTTCGCAGGCCACCACCACGGCCCGAGCGTCGACGCGTCCGCTCCCACAACTCACTGCCGTGCCGTCGATCACGTCGACCTTCGAGTTCAACCGAACGATGTCCTCGGGAAGCATCTGTGCTAGCTGGCGAGGTATCGCGTCCATGCCCTCGGCGGGTACGGCCGAGTCGCCTCCGGTCAAGGATTTCAGGACCACGTAGAAGAAGCGGCTGGAAACGCCGAGCGCAGGATCAAGAGTGATGCCGCCGAACAGCGGTCGAAAGAACCTCTCGATCATGAGGTCTGAAAAGCCCTCTGTACGCAGCGCGTCTCCGGCCGTGCGATCCTCGACTTGCAAAAGGCGAGTCGCATCACTCCTCAGCACCCTTGTTATCAGACGCAATAGGCGAGCCTTGTCGCCGAGGGTGCCGACTCCGGCAGTGAGAGATGAAAACGCCAGCGCTGGGCGGCGCCGCGGATCGGCGACCCTGTGCCATCGTCCCTCAGCTCGCACCACGGCACCCGATTCGAACGCTCTCAGATCGAGCCTGTCCATGTCGAGCTGGCGACGCGCTTCAGGGTAGTTTGTCAGCAGGATCTGAAACCCTCGGTCGAAGAGGTAGCCGTCCACTCGGTCGGTCCGCACTCTCCCGCCCACACCGTCGGATGCTTCCAGCAAGACGCATGTCAGCCCCGCCTCGGACACGACTCGGGCGCAGGACAAACCGGCGAGACCGGCACCCACCACCACCACATCTACGCGCTCAGCCATCGCTCCACCCGTCGAGTCTCACAGATCGGAAGGGCTGTGAGAGTCTCTCGATGAGTTCGGGGTTGCTACTGGGTCTAACGGTGTGGGATCGAGAGAAGACACGGGAGATCAGAGAGGGAGGAAGAATGAGATTCCATGCCACTGTACTGCTCGGCGGGAAGACGGCCACTGGTATCCGTGTTCCTCCTGAAGTCGTTGAGCGTCTCGGTTCGCACAAGCGTCCTCCGGTGCGGGTGACGATCGGCAGCTACACCTACCGCACGACCGTTGGCGTCACGGGCGGAGAGTTCATGGTCCCTCTTAGCGCAGAGAACCGTACGGGCGCTGGTGTCGCGGCCGGTGACGAGGTGGACGTCGGCATCGAGCTCGATACCGAGCCTCGTGAGGTTACTGTGCCTCCGGACTTCGCCGAGGTGCTCAACCGTGACTCGAACGCTCGACGAAAGTTCGACGGCTTGTCCTACAGCCACAAGCGCCGCTACGTTATGTCGATCGAGGAAGCTAAGTCGGCCGAGACTCGGCAGCGTCGCATCGCCAAAGCAGTTGAAAGGCTAGGAGAGTCCCGAACCTAGCGACGTCAACACACCACCGGTTACGCCAATATTGTTCGCACCCAACGACTGTATGGAGATCGAGACTGCTACGAAGCGGAGTGAACGACGCCCACGGTGTGACCCTCGAGATCGGTGAAGAGGCCTATCTCGGTCCCCTCCATCACCTTCTCCGGGCCCATCATTTCCCCTTTCTCTGCCGTCGTGACGGCGCCTGGTTGCTACACCCTACTCAAGACGGGGAGGGAGCCGGAAAGTCATCGCTCGACCCCCTGAAAATTCACGAAACAATCCAGGAGCTCGGGGGGCCGCCGGCTCAAGCCCGGCCCCCAAACGTTTCCAACGCCAGTTTCCGGGGTTCAACAAACCGGGCCGCGGTCTCATGTTCCTCGAGGAAGTTGACCGCCGCCCGGGCAAGCTCCAGCCCTTCGCCAGTTTCTTCTGCCCATACGTTTCTGGCCTCACCCGGATCCTCGGCCAGATTGAAGAGCTCGGGCGGTTCAGACGGCCCGCCCAGGATCAGCGACCTCTGCTGGGTCGTTACCGTCATCGGCATGTAACTCGCGATACGGCGCGGCCGAGAGTCGACAGCAGTCGTCATCTCACCCTCGGCGAAGTAGAGAGGCCATGAGCTCACTACGAAGGGCCGGTGCGCCTCGCCCCTCAGCAGAGCCTCGGTGAATGAGCTTCCCTGAACCCCTGAGGGCTTATCCACACCGGCGAGGTCCAGGATCGTGGGCGTGAGATCGGAGGCCGTCGTCATCGCCTCGCGACGGCCCGGCTCGGTGCCCGGTATCTGCACCAGCAACGGGATCCTCGTGAGCTCCTGGTAAAGAGGCGACCATCCCACAGTCAACAGCCAGGACTCTGTTAGCCATTCGGGTACGTTGGCATTCTCTGCCACCACCGCCCCCGGGTCGTGGAACCACTCCGCCTTTCCAAACAAGCCGTGCTCGCCGAAGAAGAAGCCATGGTCGGAGGTGAACATGACTACGGTGTTGTCGCTTAGCCCCAGCACTTCTAACTTTTCGAGCAGCCGTCCGACCCAGCGATCGACCATCGTTACCTCGCCGCAGTAGGTAGCATGAGCGGTCGCCACATCCTCTTCCGTCAATCCTGCTTCCCGCCATTTGCCGTAGGTCGGATAGAGCTGTCGCCCGTCGTAATCCTTCTTGTAGAGGGCGGTGTAGTAGTCGGGTGCATCCCACGGCTCGTGCGGGTCCCAGCTGTCGACGTAGAGGAAGAATGGCTCTTTGTAGTGGCGCTCGAGCCACTCCTCTGCGGCGGTCATGGTGCGAGCCACCAGCCGATCGGATTCTGTCTTCCAGGTAAGGCGCGCGTCTGCGCGCTCATGGGGCCGTGTGTCGTCACCCTGCCCCCTTATCCAGATGAAGTCGTCAAACCCGCGGTCGTACCCGTAGCCACCCCTGATGAAGAACGGAGTATCGACGACTGCGGTGGTGAGGTAGCCCGCGGCGGACAACATTCCGGGGAGCGTCTGCAGGCCCATGGGCAAGGCTTCCCAGCCCATGAACGTGTAGGCGAAGCGCCCGGTGAGGATGTCGGCGCGCGCCGGCATCGTCGGGAACGAGGAGACGACGTGATGGTCGAATACGACGGATCGGCTCGCCATCGCATCCAGGTGGGGGGTCCTTATCAGAGGGTTGCCGTAGGCGCCCAGGTGGTCGCGGCGAAACGTGTCGCACACGATCAAAACGATGTTCGGCTGCTCCATGCTCGTGCCCTCTCCTTCCAGCGGCCTCGCTCGGCACCGCTCCGTAAGTCCTTTCTATCGTCCCCGGTGGGGTTACCGCCCGGACTTTCCAGTGCTCCCGTTGCATTATGCTGCTGTTCCAGAGATGTGATATGTGGGGGAGTTTTCCTGGCCCCCGGATAGGGGGGAGATGACTAATCCCGGGCTTGGGACTGCGGGACAGTATCCGTCTCGCTGCATTGCCCCATCCTTCGCCCCTCCATGACTCCCGCCCAGCACGTCATCGGTGGCAACAATCTGTGTGCAGCTGAGCGACTCGAGGGAGGGTAAGGATGCCGGATCACAACGATCTCTTCAGCAAGGTTCTGCTTGAAGAGCAACTCAGATCCAACCGGATCACTCGCAAGGAGCTACTGCGGCGGGCGTTCGCAGGGGCGGTAGTCATCGGCACCAGCGGCGTCCTCGGCGCCTGCGGAGGCGACGGCAGCAACGAGCCCGAGGGACAGTCGCAGGGAGGAGCACAGAAGCAGAAGCGAGGCGGAACCCTGCGCCTGGGAACTGCGGGCGGCTCATCGAGCGACACCGTCGACGCCCACACCCCCGTCACTCACCCTGACCAGGCGCGCGTCGTTCAACTCAACGACTCACTCGCCCGTTACGACGAGAAGTTCGAGTTCGAGTTGAGCTTGGCCGAGGAGTTCGCAGCCGAGAAGGCTGATGTCTGGACCATTCGCCTGCTCGAGGGTCTAGAGTTCCATAACGGAAAGACCGTGACCGCCGACGACGTCATCTTCTCGTTGCAGAGAATCATCGATCCCGATGTGCCTGCCTTCGGAGCGGGTGGACTGACATCGCTCGACCCCAACGGTATGAAGAAGCTCGACGAGCGCACGGTGAGATTAACGCTCAAGCAGCCCGACGTCACGATCAGAGAGGAGCTCGCGCAGTACTTCAACGGCATCGTGCCTGTGGATTACAACCCCAAGAAGCCCGTCGGGGTGGGGCCCTTCATGTTCGAGAGCTTCACGCCCGGACAGGAAAGCCGGTTCGTTCGTAACCCAAACTACTGGCGAGAGGGCGAACCCTATGCCGATGAGATCGTCATCATCGACTTTCCCGAGGCATCGGCGCGCGTGAACGCGTTACTCGGCGGCCAGGTCGACGCTATCGACGATGTTCCGTTCGGACAGGTTCCCGTGATAGAGGGCAACGCCAACCTCAACATACTCGAGGCACCTTCAGGCGGGTGGCTGCCGTTCACCATGCGAATCGACGCGGCTCCCTTCGACGACGTGCGCGTGCGCCAAGCG
>JACDAL010000035.1 GCA_013695465.1 Actinomycetota bacterium
CGCTTCAAGAGTTGCAGCGCGCCCACGAAGACGACGTCCTCTCCTGAGCGGGAGAGGGTCCCGCCAAAGAAGCCTCTCACTCCACCCACGCCTACGACTGCGACGCTGATGGCGTCACTCCTCACTCCCGCGGCGTGGCGAGGATAGCCCGGGACGAGGGGGCCGGCTCCCTTAGTGTTCGGGCATGGCGCAGGGAAAAGCTGATCGGATCGAGACCATGTTCCGCCATCGCGCTTCGGCCGTCATGCGAGGTGCAGAGGATGCCCTTTACGTGGCCGTGTCCGTGGTTCTGGCAGTCGCGGGCCTGATCCTTTTCGGCAACGGTCTCTACGCCTTCGCCACGACCTTCAGGGAGGGGGAGCTGTCGTCTACGGTCCTCGATTTGTTGGATGCGATGCTGCTGGTGTTCATCGTCACCGAGCTCATCCACACGATCAGCGCCGTGATCAGAGAAAGAGTGCTGCTGACCGAGCCCTTCCTCATCGTAGGGATAGTCGCCGCCATCCGTCGGCTGGTGCTCATCAGCGCCGAGGCCAAGGACCTGCTGGGCAAGCCCGAATTCCCCGATGCCATGCTCGAGATCGGAGTACTGACTGCCGCCATCGTCCTGCTCTCGTTTTCGATATTCCTGCTGCGCCACACGACGCGGTCCGAGCCGCGGCCCGACTACGAGCCCAGACCAGAGGAGTAGGCCAACGGGCGAGCTGCGGCCGTGGGTGATCGAAGCGCGCCGGGAACTCCTGGACGCGGCTCCTTGGCTTCACGTCTGGGCCGAAGACGTACGGCTGCCGGACGGCCGACTAATCGATGGGTACCTCCGGCTCGAGATGCTGGACTTCGTGGTCGTTGTCGCCAACGCCGAAGCAGGGATCGTCGTCCTGCGCAGCTACAAGCATGGGCCGGCCGACATCGGGACCAGCCTGCCGGCGGGCTATCTGGAGGCTGACGAAGAGCCCGCGGACGCAGCCCGACGCGAGCTACTGGAGGAAACGGGACACGTTTCAGAACAGTGGGAAGAACTCGGAAGTTTCGTCGTCGACGGCAACAGGGGGGCCGGAACCGTGCACATGTTCTTGGCTCGAGGGGCTGAGCCGGTTGCAGTCCCCGACCCCGGCGATCTCGAAGAAACCGAGATGTCGTTCGTGGCGCTCGAGGACCTCGTCGCGGCCTTGAAGGACGGCGAGGTTCCCGTGCTTCCGATGGCTGCAGCGGTAGCACTGGCGGCAGCGCACCTTCGTTAATGTGCGGTTATCCCTGCCGCCCCGACAACGGACTCGACGGCTTGAGCCAGAGCGATACGCGGGCGGGCTCCATGGTCTCTTGGACAACCGCAATGAGGTGGTCGGACAACAGGTCGAGGTCCACCTCATCTCTCAAGCGCTTGCTAAAAATCTCGATGGTTCGAGTGGCGTCGTACTTGCGGCGATTGAACCGACGATCTATGAGTCTCTGAATCCGCTCACGCGCGGGACGAAAGAGAGCAGCCACAGCGAGGGTCGAGCCATCCCTCCGATGAACGACGCCAAACCGGTGGCGGTACGAGCCTTCATACTCCAAGTTTGACAGACCATCGCCTCTGCCATCATGACGGGGTGTCCGAAGACGACGAGCGAAGTAACGGCGTACAGCGGGCACCCTCAGGCGGGCCTGCCGGCCCCGCACGCATCTCGATCAAGTTGCCGTACCGGCGGCCGCTTCCACTAACAGATTTGCTGGAGTTCCTTGGACGGCGCGCGGTCTCGGGCGTGGAGCATTACAGCGCCGGAAGGTACCGGCGGACCGCTTCTCTCCCACACGGGCCCGCAGTCGTCGAGCTCTTCGATGCCGGTGATCACATCGGGTGCCATCTCGAGCTCGATGATTGGCGCGACCTAGCGACGGCCGAGTATCGCTGCCGCCGGCTCTTGGACCTCGACGCGAATCCGCAGGCGATCGAGGCCGTGCTCGCGACCGATCCAGCCCTGCGAGCGCTGCTCGCAGCGAAACCAGGACTTCGCATACCGGGAACAATGGATGCAGACGAGCTGGCGATCCGTGCGGTGCTTGGCCAGCAGGTGTCGGTAGCCGCAGCCCGCACGATCGCGGGCCGGCTCGCGGCCGCTTACGGTGAACCACTTCTGCAGCCCGGCGGAGCTCTTACACACCTGTGGCCGAGCGCGTCCGTGCTCGCGAACACGGGTTTGTTGGAACTCGGGATGCCGAACTCTCGGAGGGAAGCGGTCAGGAGCCTAGCGAATGCTCTTGCGGACGGCTTGCTGCAGGATGGCGCAGAGTCGAACGAGGTACGTGGGCACCTGCTGGCGCTCCCCGGCATTGGTCCCTGGACCGCTTCCTATATCGAGATGCGCGCTCTTGCGAACGCCGACGCGTTCCTTCCCTCAGATCTGGGAGTAAGAAAGGGGGCCGAGAGTCTCGGGCTTCCCGTCGTACCGCTCGAGCTGGAGCGGTACGCGGAACGCTGGCGACCGTGGCGGGCGTACGCACTCCAGTATCTCTGGGCCACCGGCAGCAATTCAACTGGTACCCGATCGCCAAACTTTGGCGCCTAAGTACCGATACGGCATCTACAGGCACAACTTGGGCATTTGGGCTACCCCTTCAGTCCGAGAAGTCCGGCACCGCCCCGTGGGCGCCGGCGCGCGCCCCTTCGGCTC
>JACDAL010000084.1 GCA_013695465.1 Actinomycetota bacterium
TAAGAATCCCAATTCCGACCTCGGCGGAGCCGTTAAGAATCCCAATTCCGACCTCGGCGGAGCCGTCGGAACTGACGCAAAGGTGCACTTAGACGGTGAGCAGCGACAGGCTCTTGAGGGGACGCTCGAGGTGGTACTCGGCGTAGCGCCTGAGCGAGTCCGTGGCTTCGTGAGCGGCCGCCGGATCGGCGGGGCGTCCGAAGTCAGAGGCGAGCAGCTCGGCCAAGAGACCGAGACCCTGGGGGCTGAGCCGCCACGCGCCCTCGTCCTGGCTCCAGCAACCCCGGCACAGCGCGCCGCCCAGAGCGGCGCTGAACGCTCCCAGTCCCCCGCCGGCACCGCACCCGGCGCAGGTGTTGAGCTGTGGATGGAAGCCCGAGATCGACAGCAGCTTGATGGCGAAGGCCGGGACCACCGTGTCGCAGGCCGCGCGTGAAGCTGCGTCGAGCCCGCCGACCAGAAGGTCGTAAACCGTCCTCGAGCTCTCGTTGTCGGGCGTGATCTTGTCCACCAGCTCGCACAAAGCTGCGGCGGCCGAGAGCCGGGTCAAGTCGCTGCGCGCCTCCTTGTGGGAGTCGAGCAGATGGGCCGCCGTGACAGTGTCGAGGTTGCGGCCGCTGTAAAGCATCAAATCGAGCCGGGAGAAGGGCTCCAGCCGGCCCCCGAAGCGGCTCTTGGTCTTGCGCACGCCTTTGGCGACCGCTCTTACCTTGCCTCCGTGGGCCGTGTACAGGGTCAGAATGCGGTCGGCCTCACCCAGCTTGATCGTCCTGAGGACGATTCCCTCGTCTTTGTAGAGCCCCGGCATGGCTCCACTCTAGTGGCTAAGGCCCCCGGCCCCCCGGCACGTGAACACACGAGGTACTCAAACGCGCGCAGCGCGCTCCTGGGTACCGTTCGCGTACTCACACGCGCGTTGAGCGCGATTGACTACCTGAGCCAGGCCCGCCTCAGCGTCCTTTCGAACAGCATCAACGACTGCCGAGGACGACGGTGGACGTCATCCCAGGTGGCGTAGAGCACGATCCAGCCCGCCTCGGTGAGAGCATTCATCCGGGCCAGGTCCCTCTCGAAGGAGGTCTTGTCGGCGTGATGTGTGCGACTTTGCGCCTCGACGGCCACCTGGTACGCGGGCCAGGCGAAGTCGACCTCGGCGATGAACCTGCCCTCGTGAATTACCGGGTGCTGCCGCACCGCTTCCGGGAGGTGGGACGATCGCAGAAGCCGGTCGAGCATGATCTCCAGCAAACTGTCGGTCGGCGCGCCCGTTTTCCTTGCGGCAAGCACCTCCCGTAGGTTCGCCACGCCGTGGGGCCCGCGACCATTGGCGCGGGTCAGATAGGCGGAAATCCGAGGCTCGGAAGTGAGTCGGCGGCGAAGGGCTTCGTCCACTAATGCTTGGAGCCGGGCCGAGTCCATGGTCCCGGCGAGATCGGCGATTGTTCGTTCGATCGCGGTTACGCAGATCCCGGCTCGAGTTGCGAGCTCGCTTTCCTCCCACGACGAGACTTGATGGAGGATCAATTCCGTCGAACGCAGGCGGCGCATCGTGGCGACCTCGACCGGGCCGGGCGCGAATCCATCGAAGCCCCACACGAACGCAGCGGAGGAGTGGGCGACTGCCGCTCGTGGGCCCGCCCACAACTCGGCCGCCTTGGCCCGCTGCCACCACGTTCGAGGAAAGTCGACCAGCGCATATGTGGCCGGCAGCTCGACCCGCCACCGACCGGAAGCCAGACACCCATGAATCCGGCGGGCGGTCATCCCCTGCGCCAGCGCCTGGCGACGTGAGATGGCCCCGTACTGGCCGGCGGCGATGCCTCTGCAAGTTCGTAGCGGCTTCATGTCGGTATGGAAGCAGTGCTAGGGGCGCGATGGTGTGGCGCGCGCCACAGAAGCCGGAGAAAATCCGATCGACTTCGGGTACTCAAACGCGCTCGACGCGCGTGTGAGTCCGCAAACGGTACCCAGGCGCGCGTTACGCGCGTTTGAGTACCTCGGGGCCGGGGGCCGGGCTGGCCGGGGGCCGGGGGTTAGGCGATGCCAATGCGCAGGTTCAGGATCCGGCGCTCGCCGTCCCGCATGACTACGTCGTAGGTCACCCTCTGGCCGGGGCGGAGGAATCTGAACATCCCGAGCGCGTCCCCATCGAAAGGGGTTTCGGTGGTGCCGTCGTCTGCAATGAGCATCCCGGTCTTGGTGAGGGAATCGTACGATTTGACCGTCGCCTGGGGCATGGAGGGGATGCTAACAGCGGCCCTCAGGAGCCGAAGCCGAGCCGGTCGAGGGCATGGGCCCGGCGCTGCCAGTCGCGCTCGACCTTGACCTTGATATCGAGATAGACCCGGCGCCCGAACAGCACCTCTATCTCCAGGCGGGCCTCGGTCCCCGCTTCCTTCAGCAGGCTGCCCCCCTTGCCGATGACCATCCCCTTCTGGGACTCACGTTCGACCAGGACGAGGCTGTAGATCTCGAGGACCCCGTCGTCGCGCTCGATGAGCTCCTCGGTCGATACTGCGATCGAGTGCGGCAGCTCCTCGGAGGTCCTCTTCAGCAGCTTCTCGCGCACGAGCTCGGCGATGAAGACCGGCGGGGGCTGATCCCGCCGGGTCCCCAGCGGGTAGTACATGGGCCCCTCTTCGAGACGGTCGGCCAGGAGCTTCGACAGGAGCTCGACCCCCTCGCCGGTGCGACCCGAGGTGGGGATGAACTCCTCGAAGCGACCGAGCTGAGTCGCCGCGGTGAGCGCGGCCGCGGTCCCGGCCCGCCGCGCTGTGTCGATCTTGTTGACGGCACAGAAAACGGGGGTCTCGGCGGCGGCAAGGTCCTGCGCCACCCGGGCATCGCCGGTTCCCACCCCGGCCCGAGCATCGACCACCAGAAGGGCAATGTCGACCTCCGCCCACGCCCGGCGCACGACCTCGTTGAGCCTCTGACCCAAGAGAGTGCGCGGCTTGTGATAACCGGGTGTGTCGATGAACACCATCTGTGCATCGAGGAGGTCGAGGATGCCGCGCACTGCGGAGCGCGTGGTCTGGGGGCGGTTCGAGGTTATCGAGACCTTCTCGCCCACCAGCGCGTTGACCAGCGTGGATTTACCGACGTTCGGACGCCCGACCACGGCAACGAAGCCCGAGCGGAAGCTCACTCGGGTTCGCTCGGCACCAGGGTCTTCGTGATGACGACCTTTTGGATGCGCCGTCCCGTTACACGCTCGGTCCGGAACTGCAGGGAGTCGAAGGAAACGGTTTCGCCCACAGTCGGAACGCGCCCCGTGAGGCCGAACACCAAGCCGCCTACCGTGTCCCATTCCTCGTGGGGCAACTTCACCTGCAACAGCTCGTTGACCTCATCGATTGGCATCTTGGCGTCGACCCTGATCGTGCGGTCGTCAATGGGCTCGACCAGCGGTTCCTCCTGGTCGTACTCGTCGACTATTTCCCCCACGATCTCCTCGATGAGGTCCTCGATCGTGACGAGGCCTGCCGTACCTCCGTACTCGTCGACGACGATCGCCATGTGCACACGTTCTTCCTGCATCGAGCGCAACAGCTCCGCCACCTTCTTCTGCTCCGGCACGAACAGCGGAGTGCGGCTAAGATCGCTCACCTTGCGGCCGTCGGCCGCCTCCATCGTTCTCAAGAGATCCTTCGCATAGAGCACACCGACGATATTGTCGGTATCGCCCTCGTAAATGGGGATTCGCGAGTAGCCCGCCCTCACGATCTCATCGAGGGCCTGGGCGACCGTCGAGGAGTTGGGAATGGCGACCATGTCGGTGCGGGGCACCATCACCTCGCGCACTACGGTGTCTCCGAACTCGAACACGGAATGGAGCAGTTCCTTGTCTCCAATATCCGCTTCCTCGTTTTCCTCCGTCGAGTCAGACTGGAGGCGGATCTCCTCCTCCGTAGCGAAGGGCCCCTTGGGGAGTGGATGGCCCGGGAGGATCATCATGATCGCGTTTGTGATCGCAATCAGCACTTTACCCAGTGGTTTCAGCACCGTCCCGGCGATCAGCAAAGGGACGGCCGCCAAAAGGGCGGCGCGCTCGCTTCTCTGTACGGCGAACGAGCGAGGGACGGCCTCCGAAACCACGAACAGGGCAAGCGTCAACGCACCAACGGCGAGGGCCTGTACGGGCCCGTCCCAGCGAGACGTCGCCCAGCTCACCGCTAGAGCAGTGCCCACTACGTATGCCAGTAGCCGAAGGAGTAGTAAGGCGTTGCCAAAGGGGGCCGGGTTCTCGACCACGCGCAGCAATGCCCGGGCGTTGCGGCTACCGTTGCGTTCCTGGACGAGATGATGTGCTTTGGCCCGGCTTACGCGCGCCGTCGCGGACTCGGCGAGCGCGCAGAACGAGGCCAGAAGGGCCAGCAGGACCACAGTCACGAGAGCCAGCGCGTCGCCCACCAAAATGCTCTAAGGGGTGAACGATTCGATGACTCGGCCGAGACATTCGTCCATCTTCGATTTGTCGGTCGGGCCCTGGTGATCGTAGCCGAGGAGGTGAAGTGTGCCGTGGACGAGCAGGACCTCGAGCTCACGCTCATAGGAGTGGTTCTGAGAGCTGGCGTTGTCGCGTGCGATCTCAGGGCACACAACGACGTCGCCCAACAAGAGCACCTCTTCCTCATCCTCCATCATCGGGAACGCCAGGACATCGGTGGGTTTGTCTTCATTGGCGAAGCGTTGGTTGAGCAGGCGCATGTGAGAAGGAGAAACGAAGAGCACGGACAGCTCCGCGTCCTCGTCCACCTTCAGAACATCGAGCGCATGGCGGCCGAGCGCGGATAGCCGCGCTTCCGGTACCGGCATCTCCTGTTCGTTTGCGACGAAGACCTCCATGAGGCTATTTCTTGCCTGCTTCTGAGTAGAGACGATAGGCCTCGACGATGTCCTGCACGATCTTGTGTCTGACCACATCGCGCGCATCGAGATGCGAGAACTCCACTCCCACGATCCCCTGAAGGATCTCCTGAATCACGATCAGACCAGAGCGGGTGTTCTGAGGCAGGTCCACCTGTGTGACGTCGCCTGTGACGACCGCCTTGGAGCCAAAGCCGAGCCGCGTGAGAAACATCTTCATTTGCTCGGGCGTCGTGTTCTGTGCCTCGTCCAAAATGATGAATGCGTCGTTGAGAGTTCGACCTCGCATGAAGGCAAGGGGAGCTATCTCGATCCGTCCCTGCTCGACATAGCGCGTGAACGTTTCCGGTTCGAGCATCTCGTAGAGCGCGTCGTAAAGCGGCTTGAGGTAGGGATCGATCTTAGCGGCGAGGTCTCCGGGGAGAAAGCCCAAGCGCTCGCCGGCCTCGACCGCGGGGCGCGTCAGTACAATGCGCGACACATCTCCCGACTTGAGAGCTCGAATCGCCATCGCCACGGCGAGATAGGTCTTGCCGCTGCCCGCCGGGCCTATCCCGAACACTATCGTCGACGCACGAATCAAATCCGTGTAGCGCTTCTGTCCCACCGTCTTTGGCCGGATCGGCTTGCCCGTGTGCGTGACCACGACGGTGTCGCTCAACACCTCCGAAGGTCGTATCTGGCCGTTCGACTTGACGATCTCCACCGATCGCCCCACCGCATCGCGTGTGAGTACGTGCCCGCGGTCCATCAGGTCGAGGAGCTCGTGGAACAGCCGCGACAGCTGCTCGGTTTGCTCCACCGACCCGGTCAGGACGATCTCGTTGCCGCGCACGAATACCTGGGCATCGAAAGAGGACTGGATGAGCTTGAGCAGTTCGTCCCCCGCGCCCACCAGACCTACCATCTCGTGATGGGTGGGGACGAGAATCTTTACCTGCGTCGTCGTCAACATTCTGTGCCACGCATCCTACTGCCGGGGAAGCTCAACCTGGGGGCCAGCCCAAGGCCCGGCCCCCCAAGAGGTGGAAGTGCAGATGCTCGACGCTCTGGCCTGCATCGGGCCCGATGTTGGTCACGATACGGTGCCCGCCGGAAAGCGACTCGTCCCGTGCTATGGACGCCATGACCCCGAACATCTCTGCCAGGAGCCGGCCGTGCTCCCCGGTCAGCTCGGACGCCGAGGCGATGTGTTCCTTGGGTATCACGAGGACGTGAACGGAGGCTTGAGGATTGATGTCCCGGAACGCCAGCACACTCTCTCGCTCGTGAATCACATCGGCGTCTATCTCGTGCGCTGCGATCCTGCAGAACAAACAGTCCTGTGCCACAGTCCTCCTTTCATTCCTTCAGCCGCCCCTGGACGCCGTCGGCCCGAACCCTCTCGCCCACGACTTCGTGGATGCCGCCGAGCAGGCCGCTGCCCTCGAACCACACGCGCACGTAGTCAGCGGTTTGTCCCGAGGACACATGCACATCATCGACAATCCGCTCGTCCTCCACCAAGACTTGCAGGGGCCGCTCGAGGTGGCGCGCAAGCCATTGCGTGCGGATCATGTTGCCGAGCTCGATGAGCGCCTTGGAGCGAGCTTTCTTCGTGTCCGGTGGGATCGCGTCGGCGAGCACGGCCGCGGCGGTGCCGGGTCGTGGCGAGTAGCGAAACACGTGCAGTTTCGAGAACGACAGCTCTTTCACGACCTTCATTGTGTTGTCGAAAGCGGCATCCGTCTCCGTTGGAAAACCGACGATCAAGTCGGTGGCAAGGGCAAGGTCGGGAAGCGCCGACTGCGCTCGGCGCACGGACTCCACGTACTCGTCGATGCGGTAGGGGCGGTTCATCGCCGCAAGCACTTCGTCATCGCCCGACTGCAACGGTACGTGGAGATGCCGACAGATGCGGGACTCACCTGCCAACAGGCCGACGAGCTCTGGGGTGAGGTGGCGCGAGAGGATCGATGAGAGCCTGATCCTGAGGACGCCCGGAATTGCAAGCAAGCGCTCGAGCAGAGTTACCAGCCTGCGCTCGTCGGAGCCGAGGTCGTAGGAATACTTGCCGAGATGAACGCCGGTGAGCACCAGCTCCCGCGCGCCGGCACGCACCCTCGCCCGCGCCTCCGAAACAATGGCTTCCTCGTCCATCGAGCGTAGGGGGCCGCGCGTGGTCGGGATGATGCAGAACGAGCACCATTCGTCGCAACCCGTCTGCACCTTGAGATTGGCGCGCACGCGCGCAGGTTGCATTTGCGGAGTAGAGGGGCCGATGCCGAGCTGCAGCAGGCCGCGAGTCTGGGGCCGTTCTGAAAGAGTCTCGAGAAAGCTCTCTTTGTCGTCGTTCGAGAGCACAGCATCCACCCCTGCGATGGCCTTCACCTCGGCGGGGTCCGAGACCGCATAGCAGCCGATCACCACGACCTTGGCCGCCGGGTTGGCGCGCACGGCACGCCTGATCGCGGAGCGAGATGCCTTGGTGGCTTCACGCGTGACCGTGCAGGTGTTGACGACGACCATGTCGGCAGACTCGGTGGGCGCAGCAACGAAGCCTCGCTGCGTCAGGCTCTCGGCCATCTGGTCGGACTCTGCCTGATTCAGGCGGCAACCGAGCGTGGCGAACGCAACTTTCGGCACGGAGACGACGCTATCCCATCCGCCCGAAGTGCCACAAAAGCGCGGCCACCGCCGCCGGTGCCGCATTCTCGGTACGAAGGATCACCGAGCCCAACGACGCTGGGACACCACCGGCGTCCTCGAGTTGCTCGACCTCAGATGATGACAGGCCGCCCTCGGGGCCGACCACCAGCGCCACGCGTTCGGCTCGCGTCGGGAGGCGTTCCCGCAAGGGGACCGAGGCATGTTCCCACAGCACCACCGCACAGGGCTCGGCCCCCATTCGCTGCAACAAGCCCGCCCAGCTCAGGACCCCGTGAATGCGGGCGGCATGGGGATTGCGGGAACGGGCCGCCGCTGCGTTGGCGCGCGCCTCCCACCGGGCGCTCAGGCGTGCGGCTTTGGCGGAGTCCCAGCGCGCCACGGCCCGCTCGGAGGAGAAAAAGGCGATGTCTGCGGTCCCGAGCTCGGCGATGCGCTCGACGACCTCATCCCCCTTTCCCCCCTTGGGTGCGCCCTGAAAGACGGCGATCTCGGGAGCGGGCCTGGAGCATCGCTGCCGCTCGGCCACTCGAGCCACGACGCGGCCCCCGGTCGTTTCTGCGATGAGGGCGTGGGACGTCCCTCCGCAGCCGTCGATCACGACGATGTCGCTCCCCTCGTCCATCCTCAGCACCCGCAAGGCGTGGTGCGACTCCTCGGCGCCGAGCTCGATCACGTCCGAGCCCCAGGCCTCCGGGGCGGCGTAGAACCACGGGGTCCGCCCTACTTGAAGGCCTCTTTGATCCTGCCGAACAGGCCCTTGTTGGAGATCGGCTCGTCGCGCAGGCGCGCGAGCCGGGCGAGCAGTTCGGCTTGCTCGTCGTCGAGGCCGGTGGGCGTAACGACCTGAATAAGGGCGATGAGCTGACCCCTGGGACGACCGTCGAGGCGGGGCATGCCCCGGCCGCGAAGTCTCTTGACCTCCCCGGGCTGGGTCCCCGGCGCCACGGTCACCACCTCCGGGCCCTCGAGCGTCGGCACCTCGACCTCGCCGCCCAGGGCTGCGGTGGTCATGGGAATGGGCACCTCGCAGCCGAGGTCATCGCCCGCCCGCCTGAATACGTCGTGAGGGGCGATGCGGATGGCGACGTAAAGATCTCCCGATCGTCCGCCGCGCGGCCCCGCCTCGCCTCGCCCCGAGACCCGGAGCTGGGCTCCGTCGTCCACTCCGGCCGGTATCCGGAGAGTGACCTCGTCGGTTGCCTCGAGTCTCCCGCGGCCCTCGCAAACCGGGCACGGGCTGGTTATGACCTCGCCGGAGCCGGCGCAGCGCACACAGGGGGATGCCGTCATGACGTCGCCGAGGAAGGTGCGTCGCACCTGACGCAGCTCGCCGGAGCCGGAGCAATCGGGGCAGCGGCTGGCAAAGGTGCCCGGCGCGGCACCACTTCCGGAGCACTCGGTGCACTCCTGCAGGGTCGTGACCTGGATCTCCCGCTCGATGCCCCACGCGGCCTCCTCCAAGGACAGCTCCACCTGCGCGACAACGTCGGCGCCGCGCCCCGGCCCCCGCCTGTTGCGGCCGCCGCCTCCAAAGAAGGTCGAGAACAGGTCGGAGACGCCGCCGAAGTCGGAGAAGTCGACGGTGGCCTGGCCCGAGCCCTCGTCGCCGAACATGTCGTAGCGCTGCCGCTTGTTGGGCTCCGAGAGCACCTCGTAGGCGTGGCCGACCTCCTTGAAGCGCTCGACGGCAGTGGGATCGCCGGGATTGGCGTCGGGGTGGTGCTTGCGGGCGAGGCTTCGGTAGGCGCGCTTGATGTCCTCCTGAGAGGCATCGCGCGCCACCCCCAAGACCTGGTAGTGATCCATTGCTAAATCAGACTCCGAGCTCCGTGAGCATGCGGCCGAGGGCCGAGGCGACCTCGTGCACCGCCGCCACCGTGCGCCGATAGTCCATTCGGGTGGGGCCCACGACCCCCACCGAGCCGAGCACGGAGCCGTCGGCGCCGTAGGGGGCGGCGACGACCGAGCACAGTCGCATCTGCTCGAACATGTTCTCTGCGCCGATGCGCACCGAGAGGGCATCCCCTGCGAGTGCGTCGGCCAGCACCTCGAGCAGCAACCGCCTGTGCTCGAGGGTCGAGACCACCTCTCGAACGGCTTCGAGGCTCCCGAACATGCCCTCGTCGAGGATGTTGGAGGCGCCCTCGAGATAGACACGCTCGGAATCGTGGTCGGGCAGGTCGTCCTCCAGCGAGGTGGCTATCGCCTCGACGGCGGGCCTGAACTCTAAAGGAAAGCGCTGGAACTGCTCTCGAATCGTGGCGGCCACAGTCTCCAGGGGGATGCCTCCGACGATTCTGTTGAGCATCGCGTTGGTGTCCTCGAGCAGGGCCTGGTCGGAGGTCTCGGGCAGCAGTATGACGTGGTTGTGAACCCTGCCTGTGTCGGTAACGATCAGGACCATCGCACGGTCCCCTACGAGCCGGACCACCTCGACGTGGCGGACGGTGCTCTTCTCGAGCGCGGGGGCGAACACGATGGCGGCCTGGTGGGTGAGGCCGGACAGAAGGGCGGCGGTGCGGCGCAGCGCGTCTTCGAGCTCCCACCGGGGCTGAATGAAGAAGCCCCGGATGCGCTTGGCCTCGGCGGCCGGCAGGCGCGGTTTGGAGACCGCGGTGTCGACGAAGTAGCGGTAACCGAGATCGGTTGGGATCCTGCCGGCAGAGGTGTGTGGCTGAAAGATATAGCCCGCCTCTTCGAGCGCCCCCATGTCGATGCGCACCGTCGCCGCCGACACGCCGAGATCGAAGCGGTCGACGAGCGTCTTCGAGCCGACCGGCTCCCCACTCGAGACGTAGTGGGACACGATCGCCGTGAGCACGGCAGCTTTGCGCTGGTCGATGGTGTCCTTGTCTCCGGTCATGCCGCCCATCGTACCGTGCGAGCCCACGCTTTAGCACTCAGGCCGCTCGAGTGCTAGGGGTCGTGGAGGCGGGTCGAGGCCGGGGCCGCTGCCGCCCCGGGGCCGCCCCCAATTCGGCTTTGTGTCAGGAAACGTGCGGAATCCGCCCCTAACCTGGCTTAGAACCAGCTCAGGGGCGGGGAAGGCCGGGGCCGGGCCGTGGCCGGGGCCGGGGGACTCGGGCCGGCGAGCCGGGCCGGGGGCGAACTTTTGCCTAGGCCCTGGCGTCGTAGTGGCGTGTGATGCGACCATGATCAAGATCGCCCAATCCCTCTACGCTGCTGGAGAGTGCAGTGCCAGAGCCCGATCCGCAGGTCGTCCGGGCCGCGCGCGGCGGCGATATCGGCGCGTTCGAATCGCTCGTCCGCTTCTACCAGGCCCATGTGTGGAGGCTGTGCTTCCACCTCCTGCACGACGAGACCCTGGCCGACGACGTTACTCAGGAAGCGCTGGTCAAGGCCTACCGCTTCCTCCCCACTTATCGAGGCGAGTCCAAATTCTCGACGTGGCTCTACTCGATCACTCGCAACTGCGCCCTGGACGAGCTCCGCAAGGCCGGCCGGCGCCACGACCTGCTTACCCAGCTCGGGCGCGAGACCGTCCCCAGTCACCGGGATCACAGCGTCAGGATCGAGGTGCGAGAGGCGATCGCGGCCCTGCCCCTCGAGTTGCGGGAGGCCGTGGTCCTGATCGACATGTTCGGCACGTCCTACTCTGAGGCCGCGGCGATCCTCGGGCTCCCGCTCGGCACGGTCAAGAGCCGCGTCCATCGGGCCCGGCTCGTGCTGGCGCGCTGGCTGCTGCCGGCCTCCCAGGGGAGCGCCGGTGAAGCCTGAGCTCGACTGCAGAGCTGCCTCAGAGGACATCTCCTCGTTGCTGGACGGAGAGCTGGATAGGGCCCGGGCTCTGGCCGTGAGAACCCATGTCGAGGCCTGCCCGAAATGTGCCGAGCAGTCCCGGACACTCGATGAGGCCCGTCGCGCCGTGCGGACCCAACCCGTCGGAGAGGTGCCCGATGTCACCGCCGCGGTCATGCGCAAGGTGCAGGGCCAACGCCGGCAGCGGGGGCCGTTGCACGGGGGGGTGGGGGGACTTCTGCGTGTCGCCGGTGTGGCGGCCGCGGTGGCCGCGCTGCTGCTGGCGAGCTCGTCGCTGATCGGCACCCGGCGCCCCCCGGCGTCCGCTAGAGCCTCGGAGGTCACGAGCGGGGTGCGAAACGCGGCTCGCATGCTCGACTCTTATCGAGCCCGTTACGAGATTGTCGAGCGGGGCTGGCACGACGCCGTGCCGGTGCGCCGCTTCGACGCAGAGGTCAGCTTCAGCGCCCCCGAGAGTTTCCGGCTAACGATCCGCGACAACACCTCCTATCCCGATCCGAGCCGGTGGCCCTCCAACGACGTCGACCTCATCGTCAACGCCCGGAGGTCGTGGATAAGAGAGCCGCAGGTCTGCCCCGAGGCCTCGCTCCCCGCCTGCTGGACCGGAGCCACCGAGGAGCGAACGGTGGTCGCCCGGCGCCCCTTCGACGGCGCCGCCGGCCTTCCCTCGGACCTGATCGTTCCGCTCGAGACCCTCTCCACCTCGGACCTCTTCGAACTCCTGGGGCGCGAACAGATGCTGGGGCGGAGCGCCCTTCACGTGGCGCTGCCCCACCGCCAGGCAGTTCCGCTCATCTCCGCCCTGCAGCAGGGCGGGTCGTGGCGTGAGTTCTCACCCTTCGATCGCGTCGACCTATGGCTGGACTCCGAGACTTTGTTCCCGCTGCGCTTCGACGTGCGTCGGGGACGCTCGGCCGCAGGCCAGGTGCTGATGTCGGCCCGGGCGACCTCTTTCTCCCAACCTCAGGACTTTGCCCCCGGCACGTTTCGGGCGCCCATCGCAGCTCTCCAAAGGTCGGGCGGCTTCGAGCAGGACGCGAAGGGGAGCTTCGACGATGCTCGCTCGCCCGAATTCACCGCGGGCCTCCGCCCTTATCGAGCCGGGTCGACCTCGGCGGGGGGAAGGATCCTCTCTTACGCCCGCGGGCTGACGTGGCTGACGATGGCGGTCGAACGCTCCTCCCAGCCGCCACGTGGCTATCCGTCGACGGCCGAGCAAGTGACCCTGGATGGATCAGGCGTCGCCTATTACGAGCCTGCGAGTGCTGACTCGAGGCGAAGGGTGGATCTCTATGCTTCCCGCACCCATGCCTCCCTCGAGTCCAACCTGCCGCGCGCAGTGTTGCTCCGGGTGGCGAGCTCTCTGGATCTGGTGGGGCGCCCTCTGCCGGCAGGGATCGAGCGGAGTGGGCTGCGTGTGACCCGCCTCGGGGCGACGGGCCTTCGCGGGCTGGCCTTTGCAGAGTCTCCCAGCCACCTCCCGCCGGGCTATCGGACCACCTCCTCTTTCCTGGTGGAGAATCGCCGCGGCCACCGCACTCTCAGCGTCTATTACCGCAGAGCTCAGGCCGAGTACGACGGCCTCGGTATCCGCACCACGCAGTCGCCCTCGGTGCGCTTTCTGCCCCCCTCATTCGAAGACCTCCAGCCGGTTAGCGTCGACGGCCGCGCCGGGCGCTGGTCGCCCGAGCGGGGCGAGGTCGAGTGGATGGACAGGGGCGTCTACCGCTCGGTGCGGGCGCCGTCTCTGGGGCTCAGGGCTGCGGTGCAGGTGGCTCGGAGCCTCGAGTGAAGCCGAAGCACGGAAATGCGATTGCCCGCGGCGCGCCTTCGACCACCGAATCGGTAATCGATCGTCGGTTGCGTGGGTTTGCCTACCTCAAAGACCGGGCCGGGCGGGGCACCCGGAGGCTCCTGCCGAACGCCGCCGCTGCGCTCGCCGGCCTGCTCATAGGGGCGCTGGTCATGCTGGCCGGTGAGGGCCTGACCCTGCCGGTATTCGACCCGCCTGCCCCTCTTGATCGACGGCCGCGCGCCTCCGCGACGCAGCCTGCGGCCCTGCTGGCGTGGGCGGTGGGAGGGCTTCCCAAAGGCAGCGAGAAGGCCATCGAGAAGGTGCCAGGGGTGCTGAACGCGACCACGGTGGAGGCCGGGCTCGACTGGATGCGGGAATCGCGCACGGTGGAGGGTGACCTTCT
>JACDAL010000109.1 GCA_013695465.1 Actinomycetota bacterium
CCTGGGATTCGATGACCGTGCTGGAAGTGGCGCCCGGTGACCTGAACGCCATTCGGCGACTGGTGACGGCCCTTACCGACGGCGGTGGCGACCGCGACCGGGTGCTTCACTTCTCAGTCGCCATCCCTGTCCCTCTGGGCCGGATCAAGAAGCGGCTCCCCCGCCCCTTTGAGGCGCTCGTTGCGATGAAGACTGGAGCGGGCGTTGCTCAAGCTCTGTTCGACGACCTGCAAGCCAAGTTGAATTCGCCGGACGTCGACGTGCTGGTCGAAAGGGTCAACGGCGGCTACGACCTCGTCGGCGAGCTTGCGGGTCAGACCTTGGAGTCGACGCAAGGGGCTGTGGCCGATCTCCGGGCCGCAGTCGGCGACCGAGCTACCGTAAATGTCGCCTTCGCCGCGTTTTGAGCGTCTCAGCGCGCAGTTTTGTGCACGCTGGGTCCCATAGAAACCGAGCCTTCAGAGCTTGAAGCCCTCGGTCATCTGATTTTTTAGCTCCGCCAGCTTGGCGGCCAGCACGTCGTCGGTGACTGCGAGGATCTGGCAGGCAAGCACGCCCGCGTTCTTGGCCCCGTCTATCGCCACCGTCGCCACCGGCACACCGGGGGGCATCTGCACGCAGGAGTAGAGCGCGTCTTGCCCCCCCAACGCCTTCTGATAGAGGGGGACGCCGATTACCGGCAGGATCGAGTGAGCCGCAACGACGCCCGGCAGATGTGCCGCCATCCCAGCCCCCGCAATGATGACCTTGAGACCCCGTTCCGAGGCCCCCGTGGCATAGGCCGTGACGCGGCCTGGGTTTCTGTGCGCCGACATGACCTCGGTCTCGAAGGGGACGTCGAATCGGTCGAAGACTCCGCCCGCCTTCTCCATGACCTCACGGTCCGAGTCCGAGCCCATGATGATCCCGACGATGGGGGCCACTCTCACGCGCGCCCCCGTTCCTTTAGTTCCGCACGCAGCGCGATGTCGGTGCGCCCGAGAGCGCCTTCGAAGTGAACGCACGAGACCGCTTGATATGCGCGCGCCCGAGCCTGCGAGAAGTCTTGTCCCAACGCGCTCACGGCGAGCACCCGCCCCCCATCGGTCCGAAGCATTCCCTCTGATAGCCGGGTGCCGGAGTGGAAGACCTCGACGCCCGCAACAGACTCCGCCTCCTCTATGCCCTCGATCACCAGCCCGGTCTTGTGGGGTCCCGGATAGCCCTCCGATGCCACGACCACAGCGACGCATACGTCCGAGCGACAGTGGAGCTTCATCCCTTCGAGCTGACCGGTGGCGCTTGCGAGGCACAGCTCGGCGAAGTCAGACTCGATGCGCGGCAGCAGTGCCTGAGTTTCAGGATCCCCGAAGCGGGCGTTGAACTCGATCACTCGGGGCCCTTCGGTGGTCAAGGCGAGCCCTGCGTAAATGGCCCCGATGAAGGGAGTGCCTCGGGCTGCCAGAGCCGCGACCATCGCCTCGATCACCTCGTCCGTGATGGCTGCGGCGAGTTCGTCGGAGCACGACGGAACCGGGCTGTAGGAGCCCATCCCCCCGGTGTTCAGCCCCTTGTCCCCATCGAGGGCGCGTTTGTAGTCCTGAGCCGGCGGACAAGGGACCACGGTACGGCCGTCGCTGAACGCGATGACCGAGACCTCCTCTCCGTCGAGGAACTCCTCGATGACTACGGTCCGGCCCGCATCCCCGAAGCGGCCCCCCACGAGTCGCTCCTCGATGCCCATCACGGCCTCGGCCCGATCCTGAGTCACCAGCACTCCCTTGCCGGCGGCGAGTCCGTCGGCCTTGACGACATAAGGGGGGCCGAGGGCATCCATGTGCGCCACGGCCAAACTCACCTCATTGAAGGAACGGCCCCGAGCGGTGGGAATTTCCGAACATTCCATCAGCTCCTTGGCGAATGACTTCGAGCCCTCGATGCGGGCGGCCTCTTTATCCGGCCCGAAGACCGGATACCCGTTCGCTCGCAGTGCGTCTGATACGCCTGCGACCAGCGGAGCCTCGGGACCCACCACGACAAGAGCGGGCCGGCATCGCTCGGCCAGCGACACCACCGCAGCCGGGTCGGCGACATCGATCGAGCAGACCTCTGCAGTGCGCCCTATCCCCGGATTGCCGGGAGCGGCGACAAGCTCGGTAACCGCGGGCGAGCGCTGCAACGCCGCCGCCATGGCGCTCTCCCTTCCCCCCGAACCGAGCAGCAGCACCTTCATCCTCGGTGCTGACTGTATTTCCTGTGCGGAGCACCCAGCTCCAAGATCTGATCGCGCTCCGGTCCCACCGACGCCCACGTCGCCGGAGTTCGAACGAGCTCCTCCAAGCGCTCGAGGAAGGCGCGCGCCTCCTTGGGCAAGTCGCTCGCCTGGCGGGCCTGCCCGAGTGGCTTTCCCCACCCGGGCAGGGACTCATAGACAGGGGACGCCTTGTTGAACACGGTCTGGTTGGGCGGGAACTCTTCGAAGCGCTCGCCTGCGTGCTCGTAGGCGCTACAAATCTTGACGGCCTCGAAACAGGAGAGGACGTCGAGCTTGGTGACGACCATCTCCGTGAGCGTGTTCAGACGAGCTGCGTAGCGGGCCGCAACCGCATCGAACCAGCCGCAGCGACGCTTGCGTCCGGTGGTCGTGCCGTACTCGCCTCCGGCCTCGACCAGGATGTCGGCGTCGGCGGGGTCCGCTTCGGAGGGAAAGGGGCCGGAGCCGACCCTGGTGCAGTAGGCCTTGGCTATGCCGACTATCCGCGTCACGTCGCGCGGTCCTGCTCCGGAGCCGGTGCAGGCGCCTCCCGCTACCGGATTGGAGGAGGTGACGAAGGGATACGTGCCGTGGTCGAGATCCAGCAGAGCCGCCTGTGCCCCCTCGAAAAGGATCTCCTTGCCGTCATCCAGCGCTCGTTGCACGACCGCGGAGGTGTCGGTGATGTTTGCCGTGAGTCTTTTTCCGTACTCGAGGTAGGAGTCCTCGACCGCGCGCTTGTCGAGTGGCAGGCGCCCGTAAACCCTGGTCAAGAGGAGGTTTTTCTCCTTGAGCGCGACCTCGAGCTTGGCCGAAAAGATCTTGGGGTCGAGCAGGTCCTGCACCCGCAGGCCGATACGGGCGGCCTTGTCCGCGTAAGCGGGGCCTATGCCGCGCTTCGTGGTTCCGAGCCGGTTGCGCCCCAGCCTTCGTTCCTGCACTCGGTCGAGCTCGAGGTGGTAGGGCATGATCAGGTGCGCGTTGCCGGACAACAACAGCCTTGTTGTGTCGATGCCCCTGTTCTCGAGTGCGTCGAGCTCCTCGATCAGCACCTGAGGGTCGACCACCACGCCGGCCCCGATGACCGGGATGCAGTGGGGGTAGAGGATCCCGGTGGGTACGAGGTGTAGCGCGTATTTCTCTGAGCCCACGACGATCGTGTGTCCTGCGTTGTTGCCACCCTGGTAGCGCACCACGTAATCAGTTGAGGCGGCCAGGAGATCGGTGACCTTGCCTTTGCCCTCGTCCCCCCATTGGATCCCTACCAGGGCGGTGCCCGGCATCAGCGTTCGATGCGGAATTTGATGCGGACTTCCGTCAGATACTCGGTGACGGCGCCGTCCTCAACCGTGCAGGAAGTACCCAGGATCTCCATGGCCGTGACGCCGCGGATGGTCTTCGATGCTTCGGCGAGTGCCTGATCGGCGCCATCCCGCCACGATTTCTCAGAAACCCCGACCAGGTCGATCGTCTTGATGACCGCCAACTCTGCCCCTTTCGCAAGCCGACTATGCCGCCGCGCCGAGATTGTAACGACGAGGGTCCACCGCGCTCCGGAACTCCGGGCTCAGGTGGCGATAACCTGACGTCTGGAACAACTTGAGCCGAGCTCCAATGGTCCCCTTAGGGAGAGACATGTCAATCGATCCGAATGTTTTCCAGCTCAGTGCCCTGGCGCTCCTCGCCGTCGCGGTCGTTCTCCTGATCGCCGTCCTCTCGAGCCTGGGGGGGCTGCGACGCCGGCTCGAAGAGCTGCGAGCTCGTCCGGAAGCCGCAGCGGCGCCGGCTCCTGCGGCAGAGCGCGTCGCCGCAGCCGAGCCCATCGTAAGAGCCGAGCCCGCCGTTGCGGAGGCGGCGGTGGAAGAGACCCTCGAGCCGGCGCCGCAGGAAACAGAGCCGGCACCGGAGCCGGTGGCCGTGGAGGGGCCCGGACCTGTCCCCGAGGCGGTGCAGGTCGAGGCAGAGCCTGAGCTGGAGCAGGTGGCAGAGCCGGAGCAGGTGGCAGAGCCCGAGCCGGCCCCTGCCGAGGATCTCCATCGGGATGCGCCCTCGACGACGATGGCGCAACAGGAGCAAGCGGATGCCGCCTCTTCAGCAAGCGTCGAGCCGGAGACAGTCGAGCCGGCCGCCTCGGAGTCCGCCGCCTACGCGACCGGTACTCCTGTGGAGCGTGGGCAGGCGGCGAGCGCCGCCGAGATGCCGGTGGCGGAGACAATCCACGCCACCTCAACCTGGGGGGCGCCCTCTGACTGGGAGGCACCGCCGTCTGCCCAGCCGGCCCCCGATCTCTCCGGTCTGCCTGAGGAGCAGCCCTTCGAGCGCGAGGGGCGTTGGTGGTTCAAGCGGGGGCAGGAGTTGCTCGTCTATGAAGAGCAGACGGCCCAGTGGGTGCCGGCGCCCGCCACCGAGATCCCTGCTGCCGAGCCGGAGCCCGAACCTGTGAGGGGGCCGGCGACCCAAAGCGGTTTCTGGCGCTGCGGGTCCTGTGGCGCGGTCAACGGTTCCACCGCCGCCACCTGCCGGATGTGCTTCGCCGCACGGCCCTAGGGGTCCTTGTCTCCTGACCCGTGGTGGCTGGTGTGCGACTGTCTCACGTCAAACACCGAAATCGGTAGCTGGTGTGCGACTGTCTCACGTCACCACCCACGGCGGAGACTTCGCAGGCTCCTAAGCTTCCCGGCCCGACGGAGACTCGGCGGACGCGGCCCCCAGCCACCTCGCCGTTCCAGGCAGATGTAGATCCAGCCCCACCGCCGTGGTCAGCAACATGCCCACCCACATCAGTGCCCCGACCACAAAGCCGGCCTGCACGGCCCCCGGCGACAGGGCGGCGGCTCCGAACAGCGCAGCCGGCCACAGCAAGCCGAATGCGACCGACTGTAGGCCGTGGCGGCGGGTGCGTTCTCGTGAACCGAGAAGGTAGGCGAACAGCCCGGTGACCGGGGGCAGGAGGTAGGCGAGGGCGGCCATGGCATCTCGAGCCTACGGCGCCTGCCACGCACGCCCGG
Organism: Actinomycetota bacterium; assembly: GCA_013695465.1. GTDB lineage: Bacteria > Actinomycetota > CADDZG01 > CADDZG01 > WHSQ01 > JACDAL01. Next base: position 5,242 of record JACDAL010000109.1, read on the forward strand.
GGCCAAGGCCCCACCCGGCCTTTCTCAGGAGATTCACTCACCTCAGATGTGGGTGAATCTCCTCAGAAAGTCGCGCTTCCCGCCCGGCTTGCCTTCACCACCGGCACCCCCACCCGGCGCGACAGGGTAAGGATGGGGACATGGCCAACCGCTTGCAGGGCGAAACCAGCCCCTATCTGCTGCAGCACAAGGACAACCCCGTCGACTGGTACCCGTGGGGTCAGGAGGCGTTCGATCGCGCCCGCACCGAGGACAAACCCATCCTCCTCTCGATCGGCTACGCCGCCTGCCACTGGTGCCACGTGATGGAGCGCGAGTCGTTCGAGGACAACACCACCGCGGCCCTCATGAACGCGCACTTCGTAAGCATCAAGGTCGACCGCGAGGAGAGGCCCGACGTCGACTCGATCTACATGGAGGCGGTGCAGACGCTCACCGGCCAAGGCGGCTGGCCCCTCACGATGTTCCTGACTCCAGAGCGCAAGCCGTTCTACGGGGGGACCTACTTCCCGCCCACCGACCGTCACGGGATGCCTTCCTTCAGCGGCCTCCTCCAAGCCATAGCGGCCACCTGGTCCGAGCGCCGCGCCGAGGTCGAGAGCCAGGGCGAGAGCCTGCTCTCCCACATCGGCAGCACCGCCCGGTTGCAGCCCTCTACCGAGCCCATCTCCGAGGACCTCCTGGGCTCCGCAATCGAGGGTTTGGAGCAGGCGTTCGACCCCGATTTCGGAGGCTTCGGAAGCGCGCCGAAGTTTCCTCAGCCGATGACCATCGATTTCTGCTTGCGCATGGCGAGCCGGGGCAGCGACGCCGGGCGAGCCATGGCCGCTACCACGCTCGACCGCATGGCTGCCGGCGGGATGTTCGATCAGCTCGGCGGGGGCTTCGCTCGCTACAGCGTCGACCGCTACTGGCTTGTGCCCCACTTCGAGAAAATGCTCTACGACAATGCCCTACTGCTGCGCACCTACGCGCGCTCGTGGCTGGCGGGCGGATCGAGCCGCCATCGCGATGTCGCCGCCGCTACGGCCTCCTTCCTGCTCACGGAGATGCGAGACGATGCCGGAGGCTTCTATTCCTCACTGGACGCCGATTCAGAGGGAGTGGAGGGCAAGTTCTATGTCTGGTCCCTCGACGAGGTGAAGGACGCCGCCGGCGACGATTGGAAAGCGGCGGCGGCTCGATGGGGCTTCTCGGAGCAGGGCAACTTCGAGGGCTCGAACATCCCCGTATTCGCCGCCGGAGAGGTGGATGAGGCCGCAATCGAGCGTGCCCGTGCCGCCCTGCTCCGGTGCCGCGCCCAGAGGGTCCGTCCCGGCACCGACTCGAAGGTCCTGACGGCGTGGAACGGGATGGCGGCCGCGGCTCTCGCCGAATCCGGAGCCATCTCACAGCAGCCCGCCTGGATCGAGGCGGCGCGAGAGGCGATGGAGTTCGTGTTCGAGGTCATGGTGTCGGACGGGCGCCTGTTGCGCTCCTACCGGGACGGCTCGGTCAAGCACCTGGGGGTGTGCGAGGACTACGCCTTCACTCTCGAGGCCTGCCTCGCCCTCTACGAGACCTCCGGCGCCCTGGTCTGGCTGAAACGGGCGCGCTGGGCGGCGGACGAGGCGCTGCGGCTGTTCTCGGATCCAACCGCCGGAGGTTTCTTCACCACCGGGGCAGATGCGGAGTCCCTGGTGAGCCGCCCGAAGGACTTGTTCGACAACGCCATCCCTGCGGCCAACTCGGTGCTCGCTCTCGAGCTTCAGCGCCTGGCGCTGCTCACCGGGGACGTGGCCTACGAGACTGCCGCCGTGGGGGCCATTCGCCTGCTGCGCGACATGGTCGAGCGCTCGCCGTCGGGCTTCGGGCACTTGCTTCAGGCGATTGACTTCTACACCGGGGACCCGGCCGAGATCGTGATCGTGGATTCTTCAGAAACTTCCAGCACCGGCTCATTACTCGCCGCGGTGAGATCCCGTTTCGTTCCCAACAAGGTGCTGGTCGTCTCTACGGGAGACTCGCAGGGGGCCCGGGAGGTGCCGCTCCTCGAAGGGAGGACCTCCGTGGCGGCCCCCACTGCATTCGTTTGCCGCCGGGGTGTTTGCAAGCTGCCGGTCACCACACCCGAAGCGCTGCTCGCTCAGCTGCCCGCCTGATCAGTGTGGAGCGGCGTGTTGCCATCCCGCAGGACGAAATCGAGCTCAGCTTCTCGACCTCCTCGGGACCCGGAGGCCAGCACGCCAATCGTTCCGCCACGCGAGTCGATCTGCAATGGAACATCGAGCGCTCACGGGTGATCGGCCCCCGCCAGAAGGAGCGAGTGCGGGCGCGCCTGCGGCACCGCATCGACTCCGCCGGCAATCTGAGGCTCTCGAGCGACACTCACCGCTCCCAGCTCCGCAACCGTCAAGAGGTGATCCGGCGCCTCCACGATCTCGTGGCCGTGGCGGTCGTGGTCCCTCGCAAGCGGGTTCCTACCGCCGCCTCCAGGGGGAGCGTCGAGCGCAGGCTTCGGGGCAAGAAGCGCCGCTCCGAGACCAAGAAGATGAGACGGCCGCCCGCTTCGGAGCCGTGATCATCCGGGCGGCCTTGCCGGGTCGGGGGCCGCGAGACGCAGCAGCTCGCCGGCCACTCGCTTCCACGACCACCGCTCCCTAGCCACTGCCACCGCTCTCGCGGCCAGCGTGCGCCGCTCGTCCTCAGGCAGCCCGAGGACGCGCTCGAGGGCCCCGGCGATCCCGGCGACGGATTCGTCGGGGTCGAAGCTCAAGAGCCCGGGGCGGCCGAGCTCTGATTCCAGCGTGGCCCCCGCCTCGCCTATGCCCGAGTGAGCGGGCACGATCGGCAGCACCCCGCAGGCGGCGGCTTCGGCTGCGACCATGCCGAACGCCTCCGGTACAACTGAGGGAACCACCAGCACATCGAAATCGGGCAGCACCTGAGACAGGGGGCCGTGGTCCATGTGTCCGGCGAAGTCGACCTCGACTGCGGCAGCACGGCGCTGGTAGGCGTCGTCGAGAGAGGAGCGGTCGAGCCACGAGCGTAGGTGCTCGAGGCTGGGGTCGGATGCGTCCAGCGAGTCGAGGGCAGCGTCCGTGTCGCCCGCTTGCAGCGCGGCCCACAGTCTCTGCAGGGACTCGGCGAAGGGCCCGTCGCCTACCACCGTGGCCTGCAGCCCGGGCACGGAGGTCAGTCCCAGGGCCGCCAGGAGATGGTGCACTCCCTTAGCCGGGATGAGCTTGCCGACGAAGGCGGCGCGAGGGGGCCGCGCCGGGGGATGGGGGCGCGGCCTGAACAGGTCGATGTCGCAGCCGGGGTTCAGCACCACCGCCCGCTCCCGCCACGGCCCCGGTACGACAGCGTTCGCTTCCTCGAGCATGTAGCGGCTGCCTCCGGTGACGGCTGCGGCGCCGTTAAGTCCCTCCCGGGCGTAGTGGTGATAGCGCTGCTGGGGTTTGACCGCGTACTCCAGTGCGCTGCCGTGAAGCTTGGCGACATAGCGAGTGTCGGTCTCACCGCAGGCTCTCAACGCGATGAATGGCCCCATGACCTCGTGGCCGGTGACGATGGCATCGGGACGGTGCTGCTCGATGGCAGTGACCAGTGCCCTGACGTTGGTATCGACATAGCGCTCGAGCTCCGCCTCGCTCAGGTCCACGAAGAGCTTGATGGTGCCGCTGAAGTTGTCGCCCACGTAGACGGGGAGGAGCCCGCCGATGTTTGGGCGCGCCAGCCGGACGGTTCCCGAAGCCGCTTCCACTCCTGTGTCACGGAGCTCGAAGCCCCTGTTGGTGTCGTCGAAGTCACCTTCGGAGTCGATGTAGTCGAGTCCCTCGGCGCGCTGCTCCTGGCACATCAGCAGAATGTCGTGGCCCTCGGTGCGCCACACGCGAGCGAGGTTGGCGGTGTAGAGGTTGGAGCCCGAACCCCTTAGCAGATAGCCGTGCCACAGCAGGATCCTCATAAGGCGAGCCTATGGCCGCTGCAGGAGCTTTTGACCCATTCGTCCTCTAGACCCGGCC
>JACDAL010000124.1 GCA_013695465.1 Actinomycetota bacterium
GCAACGACTCCTCAGTGTCCCCCGGCTCGATTGAAACAGTCCGCTGCAGGATCACCGGCCCCGAATCGACACCGTGGTCGACGAAGTGCACGGTGGTCCCGGTGGCGGCCACCTCCGCCGCCAGAGCGTCGCGCACCGCACGGGGGCCGGGAAAGCTCGGGAGCAGCGAGGGATGCAGGTTGATAAGGCGTCCTTCGTAGGCGTCGACGAACTCCGGCGAAAGGATTCTCATGAAGCCGGCGGAGACGACCAGGTCGGGACGAAAGTAGCGCACCCGCTCGAGCAGGACGGAGCTCCATTCAGCTCGGGGTGAGCGAAACGGGACCACGAAGGTAGCGATGCCACGGCCGGAGGCCCACGTAACTCCCCCGCACTCTCTGTCCGAGCCGACCGCCACCACCTCGCCCGGGACCTCCCCCCGCTCGCACGCCGCCGCGAGCGCCCGAAGGTTCGAGCCCTCGCCGGAGACGAGGGCCACGAGAGAAGAGCTCACACCGCAAGAGCTGCCGCTAGCGCGGCAATCGCACCCGGATAGCGGTATTGCAACCCCCCATGAGTACCGTCGAAGAGCTCGAGCGTGTGCTCTATACCGTGAGCGGAGAGCTCCTTGGCGAAGGCCTGGGCGCCGAGATCGAGATAGAACTCGTCCGAGCGTCCGGCATCGAGATAGATGTGCCTCATGCTGCTCAAGGCGTCGAGGTGCTCGGGTGCCATCCGCACCGGGTCCCATGCGAGCCACTGGGCCCACACTTCGTCGACGACCTTGCCGGTGTCGATGTCGAAGGGCAGGACCACCTCGCCGGGACGGTCCTCGTCGGGCGAGTAGCAGGCCGCCATCGCATAGGTGTTGAGCGGGGCGTGAAGGCTGGGGTCGAGCGACTCGGCCGAGCGAAAATGCTCCCAGAAGGTCTCGTACGAACCATCGAAACGATCGCGCAGAGTCCGGATGGTGAGCGGAAACTCGGTCAGATAGCAGGCCTCGAAGAGGGCGTCTCCGGCGTGGGAGACGAGCCCAGAGAAGACGTCGGGGTGCAGCATCGGGACCACCATCGCCCCGTAGCCGCCGCTCGACTTGCCGCTCAGGCCTCGGTGGTCACGACTCGGAGCCGTGGGATAGCGCTCGTCGATGAAAGGCACGACTTCATCGCAGAGGTAGTCCATATAGCGTCCGGTGGCGGCCGAGTTGATAAACTGGGAGCCTCCGTAACTCGTCCAGGCATCGACCATCACCACAACGGCCGGCGGGCACCCAGAGGAAGCGAACAGGGCGTCGAGGCGTTCGATCATGTTGGGCTCGAAGGCGGTGCGGTTGAACCACATATCAACCTGACCAGTCATGCCCTGAATCACGTAGATCGAGGGGTACGCCTTCGACTCATCCACCCCTATGGGCACGTAAACGTAAAGGGGGCGGCGGTGGGGATCACCGAGCGGGTTGTCCTTGAGGACCTCGGACTCGATCACCAGGCGGTCGAGGCGCCCGCGGAGTTCACGGCCCCATGGGGGCCCTGGGGCTCGGGTCATGGGCCGATTCTAGCTCGTAACCTATTTTCGAGGCTGCTGGAGGCGTTCTCAGCTCGGCCCCGAGCCCAGCCTTTTCGCCCGCCCTTGCTCGCAGTGACCGAGGGGGGATAGCCTCATTTGAGAGGAGGCCTGGCTTGGGGCTGAGGCTTAGCGGCATGCAGGCATATGAGCCTGCAGCAGCAGACCTCTCGGAGGCCACATGAGCACGCGCTTTTACAAGTTCGCCTACCGGGTCGGCTTCACGCCATGGGAAGGTGCCGACCTGGAGCGGCCCGTCGTCGAACAGATCGCCTCGATGTTCGACCGCGAAGAAAGCGAACGCCAGCCCCCCTACGGGCAGGCGCTGGACCTTGGTTGCGGCACCGGGCCGCACTCTGTCGCTCTGGCGTCCCGGGGGTGGCAGGTCACAGGCATCGACATCGTCCCTAAGGCGGTGCAGGCGGCGAGCGCGCGCGCCCGCGACGCAAGTGTGGAAGTGCGGTTCGTACAAGGCGATGTCACCGCGTTGCGGGCCGCAGGCGTCGGCTCTGGCTTCCGCCTAGTACTGGACTTCGGGGTCGTCCACGGCCTGAAGGAGCGGATGCGTGAGGCGGTAGGTCGAGAGGTGAACGCAGTCGCCGCCCAAAAAGCAACCCTGCTGATGTTCACATTTGCACCAGGACGAAGAGGCCCTATAGCGCACGGGATGAGCCGGGAGGACATAGAGGCCGCTTTCCCGGGGTGGGAGGTAACCGACGAGGAAGCCTATGCAGGCGACATCCCTCATCCCCCATTTGTAACTAAGTTTGACCCGCGCTGGTACCGGTTGCGCCGCGGCTGACCCTATTGGCAGGGCCTCAGCCCTTGATCTCGGCCACGATCTCTGCGACCTCAGTCGGATTGCGCCCGACGCGTATCCCGGCCCCCTCGAGCGCTTCGATCTTGGCTTTCGCAGTCCCCTTCGAGCCCGACACGATGGCGCCGGCATGACCCATGCGCTTTCCCTCTGGTGCGGTCAGTCCGGCAACGTAGGCGACGATCGGCTTGGTCATGTTGGCCTTGCTCCACTCGGCAGCACGCTCCTCGGCATCGCCACCGATCTCGCCGACCACGACCACGAGCTCGGTGTCCTGATCGTCCTCGAAGAGCGTGAGGATGTCGATAAAATTCGAGCCCGGAATGGGATCCCCGCCGATGCCGACGCAAGTCGACTGACCGACGCCCTTCTGGGTCAGCTCGTGGACGATTTGATACGTAAGCGTGCCCGAGCGAGAGACGAGCCCGACCGGCCCTTCGGAGCAGATCTCGCCGGGAATGATCCCGACATTGGCCAGCCCGGGAGAGATCACGCCCGGGCAGTTGGGCCCGATGAGGTAGACCCCGTTGCCCGAGCCCCGCACATGGGCAACCGCTCGCGCCATGTCGAGGGCAGGTACGCCCTCCGTGACCGCGATGATGACCTCGATACCCGCGTCGTGCGCTTCGAGGATGGCGTCGGCCGCGAAGCGGGGGGGCACGAACACCAGGGCCGCGTTCGCGCCGGTCTCTGAGACGGCTCGCTCCACGGTGTCGAAGACCGGAGTCCCTGAGACATCGCTGCCGCCCTTGCCCGGGGTCACGCCGGCAACTAAATCGGTGCCGTACTCCTGATTGCGCTTGGCATGAAAGGAGCCCTCGCGGCCTGTCAGTCCCTGGACCACGAGCCTGGTGTCCCGGCCGATCAAGATAGCCATCAGTCCGTCCCTCGATGCGCCAGCGCAACGGCCTTCTCGGCGGCCCCCAGCATCGTCTTTTCTGCGATCAACAGTTCATCAGGTGCATCGGCCAGCATCTTGCGTCCTTGCTCCGCGTTCGTGCCGTCGAGTCGCACGACCACGGGCACCTTCATGTCGAGGCGGCCGAACGCGTCAATGATTCCCTCGGCGACGAGATCGCAGCGAGTAATCCCTCCGAAGATGTTGACGAGCACCGCCTTGACCGCCTTATCGGACGTGATGATTTCGAGAGCGTTCGACAGCAGCTCGGCCCCCGCACCTCCTCCCACGTCGAGGAAGTTGGCGGAGTCGCCGCCCGCCGCCTTGACCACATCGAGCGTCGACATGACAAGACCAGCGCCGTTGCCGATGATTCCAACATCGCCCTGCAGCTTGATGAAGTTGAGCCCCTTCTCTTTCGCCAAACGCTCTTGTTCGGGTACCTCATGGGCGGACTTGAGCTCGGAGAAATAGGGATGGCGATAGTCGGCCGAGTCATCGAGCGTCACCTTGGCGTCGAGCGCAACAACGCGACCCGTATCCATCAGCACTAAGGGGTTGACCTCTATCAACGACGCATCCGACTCGACGAACGCGCGGTACAGAGGGGGGATGATGGCGATCGCCTCCTTGCGCGCAGCCGCATCAATACCGGCGCCGAAGACGAGCTCGCGTGCATGGAAGTCGGAGATGCCGAGAAGTGGAGGGATGTGAACTCGGGCGATGGCATCGGGATCGGTTTCTGCGACCTCTTCGATGTCGATGCCGCCTTTGGCGCTCATCATTCCCAATACATCGCGTTCGGATCGGTCGAGAAGAAAAGAGAGGTAGTACTCGGACTCGATTATGCCGGCCCGCTCGATCAGCACGCGCTTGACCACGTGACCTTTGATGTCCATTCCGAGAATCTGCTCGGCGGCGGAAGATGCTTCGTCGGGATTCGATGCGAGCTTGATACCCCCTGCCTTGCCGCGGCCCCCCACCTGTACCTGAGCCTTGACTACGACCTTGCCGCCGAGGCCCTCGGCCGCCGCCCGCGCCTCGTCGGGATTGGTGGCGACCCGGCCCTCGGGAACCGGGACCTCGAACTTGCGCAACAGCTCCTTGCCCTGATACTCGAACAGATCCAAACTATGCCTCCGGGGATTCGGGGAAACTCTGCGTGCCGGCCTCGTCTGTTGATCCGACGTTGGCCCTCACCCACTCGATAATCGACGATGTCGTTGCGCCCGGCGTGAAGACCTCTGCGATTCCGGCCTCCTTCAGCTTCACTGCATCCGAGCGGGGAATGATTCCGCCGCCGAACACGACGATGTCTGCAGCGCCTTGCTGCTCGAGCAACTTCACTACCTTGGGGAACAGGGTCATATGAGCCCCGGACAGGCACGACATGCCCACCGCATCGACGTCCTCCTGCAGCGCAGCAGAAGCGATTTGCTCCGGCGTCTGGTGAAGCCCGGTGTAGATGACCTCCATGCCCGCATCTCTCAGCGCGCGAGCCACGATCTTTATGCCGCGATCATGGCCGTCGAGGCCGGGCTTGGCGACGAGAATGCGTAGACGTCCGGGTGACATGGCTGGATGGGCGAGACTAGCAGCCATGAGAAGGACAAGGAGCGCCTCCCAGGCGCGCGCGGATTGAATCCCAATTCCGAAGCCCTGAAGCGACGGCGCCGAGCTCGCATCGGCGGGGCGGTGGCGATCGGCATCGCGGTCGCGGTCGGCATCACGATCATGGCCGGAGCAGGCGATGATCCCACCCGAGAGCCCCGGAAGAACGAGGAGAAAGCGAAGGCCGCCTGCAGCGCCGAGCCTCCTCCGCAGGCTCAACCCCAACAGTACGAGGCGCCCCAGGATGTTCTCGAGACTGGCGTCGACTATGCCGCGGTGCTGGAAACCTCCTGCGGAAACATCCGCATCGACCTGCTGGAAGAGCAAGCGCCCGCTACGGTCAACAACTTCGTATTCCTGGCGCGCGAGGGCTTTTTCGACGGTCTCGTGTGGCACCGCATCGTCCAGAAGTTCGTGATCCAGACCGGTGATCCCGACGGGCTAAACGGCCACGCCCCGGACGACGCCGGCTACTCGATCCCGGACGAGCTCGCCGGCACCGAGGGCCGCGATTACGTCTTCGGAGTCGTGGCGATGGCGAACACAGGCCAGCCCGGCACCGGCGGCAGCCAGTTCTTCGTGGTGGTTCAGCCCGACGGCCCCGCCGGCCTCGATCCCCTCTACACGATCTTCGGCCGAGCACGGGGGGCCGCGGACACGCTACTCGAGATCAGCGCGAAACCAACCGTGGGCGGGGCCGACCCTCAGACCATGGACGAGCCCCGGGTGCCAATTTACATCAACGAAGTCAGGATCACCGAGGGCTGAGGCTCGCCAGTTCTTAGACTTGATGCTGCGGCTACACACGAGCTTTGATTTCCTTCATGGAAGTCACAATGTGTTGAGGGCTTCGGCGAAGCTCGGCCGCCCCCTCCGCCTCCGTTACCCCGTGGCGGCGCGCGAAACCGGGTTGGTGTCTCCTGAGTGTGCCGGTGAACGTCACGCGTTTACCGGATTCGATTCGAACGGGCGATTCCCTCCGGCCAGGGATCATGAACCGCACAAAGACCCGGGCCTCGTTGCTCCCGATCCAGAAGCCTTCGTCTGACGGGACGGACTCCACTGTAACTCCGTGCGCCTTGACACGTTTGCCGACGTGGCGTTCCAGTTTCGAAGCCGTCGTGGGCAGGACCTTGCCTGAGGTGGTTAGGCGTCCTTCCATGCCCAGCGGCTCTTTCCTCGGAGCAGGCGATTGGGCACCCCCACCCGACATGATGAGCGCGACAGAGGCTACAGCCACTGCGGTGCCGGCTGCGGCGGCGGTGGCCTGGGCAGAGGTTGTCTGCAGCCGCTGTCCTATGAACTCCTTCACCTGACGCAGCGCGGCCAGCGGCAGCAAGAGTCCAACAGGCCTGCGCCGCTGCAACAGCGGCTCGCTCAGCGCCGCACAATATTCGCAGTGCAGGAGGTGATCTGCCGTATCGAGTGCCGCCTGACGGCGTTGGTCTCCTGCCGACAACGCCACGAGCACTGAACGACAAACGGGCGTAGGGGGGTTTGCCTTTCTCAGCGCCAGAAGGTAGTCGACTCGAAGTTTGGCGCGCGCTCTCGCAAGCTGAACGGCGACCGCCCCCGGAGTGACCCCCAGCTCAAGCCCTAGAGTCGCCGTGTCCCGGCCGCCCACTTCGTGTCCAATCACGGCGAACTTCTCCCTTGGAGACAGCTTTTCCAAGGCAGCAGATACCGCCGCCGACTCTTCTCGTCGCAGGGTCTCTTCCTCAGGCTGAGAAGGCGTCCTGAGGTCTATGAGGCGATGGGCGTGCTGGCGATGACGGGCCCGGTCTCGACCGAGAGATCTCGCCAGATTGCGCGCCGTAACAACAGCATATGCAGCAAGGCCCTCATCTGTGATCCGGGGGCGAGCCTCGATGACGCGCGCCAAGGTTTCCTGAGCGAGGTCCTCGATGTCCTGAGGGTTGCTCAGCCTCGCGCCCAGCACTCGCCGTACCATGGCGGCTACGTCTAAGACATCAGCCTCCACCTCTTCTCCGGCCTGAGGTGATCGTGCCGACACCTTCTCGGTGGCCTCCTCACCCGCTCTCCCCATCGGTTCATCGTATCTCTCTCTATCCGCGGTGTTCTGCTCCGCCCCAGGTCCTGGGAGCCGAGAACGCGTGCGTAATGTAGAGGCATCCAAGGTGTATACGAGAGTAGAGGCGCGTCCAAAGCGGAGCAAGGTGCCCGATCAGGCCCGGCAAATGGTGGGGCTCCGGTGTCGCGGGCCTGGTGCTCGTTTCGCCGGGAACGGAAAGACGGGGCCAAGAGCAAAGGAGGGGCGAAGTGGAGGTACCCAAACAGCAGGTGCTGGAGTTCGTGGAAGGAGGCCCATCAGCATTTGAGCGGGCCGGCCTCGTGCTGCCAGAACGCGTCGATACCGAACGAGACGCAAAGCTCCTCTTGAGCCTCGGAATCGACGTCCAGGCGCTGCTTGGACAGCAAAACGGCGCTGCGCACCGGAACTGAGGTTCCTACCCGTCGCGCCGACCCAAGAGCGGTCCTTGATGATCGCCACAGAGACTCCTCGATCGGATGGATCGAGGAAACCAGGGGCATCGAAGAATGCCATGAGGAGGTTGTTGATGCTACAGCGTGAGGAAGTATTGGAGGCTCGGGGAGCGACGCTGCTCGACCAGACCGGCTCCAAAATCGGAACCATCCAGGAGATCTACCTGGACCAAGAGACGGACCAGCCCGAGTGGGTGCTGGCCAAGACCGGCTGGGGAGGCAAGGGCAGCTTCGTCCCCTTGGCCGAGGCCTCGATGCAGGGAAGCGACATCGTGGTGCCCTACGACAAGTCCCAGGTCAAGAGCTCGCCCGGCATCGACCCCGATGGAGAGCTGTCCCAGCAGGAAGAGGCGGAACTGTACCGTCACTACGGGCTCGAATACTCCGAGCAGTCCTCGGATTCAGGGCTCCCCGA
>JACDAL010000120.1 GCA_013695465.1 Actinomycetota bacterium
CAGCGACATTCGCCTCGAGGTCACGAAGGCTCCCGACGGGCGTCCGGGTGGAGGTTAGCGACCACAACGTGGCGCCCGTGTCGCCTCGCAGCGCGAGCGTTCATGCGGAAGGGGGCAGCGGGCTGGATCTGGTCGAGGGCACCTTTGATGAATGGGGCGTCGAGCGTTGGGACGGAGGAAAACCGTCTGGTTCCAGATCGTTCAGTAACGCCCGCCACCGGAGCACTCGGCTAGCGGAGCTGTGCAGTCGCGTCCAAACGATTTCGGCCGCGCCCGCTGCGGCGAATGCGACCATGGTGAGGTAGGCGAGATCCGTCGAGTAGCGCATATGTCAAAATTAACCAATTGATGATGGTAGAGAAACCCCCGATTGGGGGATTCTGCTCCCCCATCCGGGTGGAAATTGGCTGTGCCGGCCCTGGTCGAGGTCGGGCTCGATGCCCTGAGACACTAGGGCCTCTATGGACCTGTCCCCCGCGCTCAAGCGAGCGTGCTCTACGAGCGCCTTGCAGCCTTCCTGGACGAAAGGGTCTACCCCTCGGAGGACGGGTATCAAGAGGAGCTGCGCCGTTCCGGCACCATCACTTGGCCGCCGCCGTCCTGGAGAAGCTGAAAGGGGCGAGGCGAAGATGAGGTTCACGAGATGGCAGTGGCACGCCGGGAGTTGCAAGCACCGATGATGAAGGTTCTGCTGGTCTCGACCTACGAACTGGGTCGCCAGCCCTTTGGTCTCGCCAGCCCGGCCGCGTGGCTGGGGCAGCGAGGAGCTCAGGTCTGGTGCAACGATGTTGCCGTCGAGCCCTTTGATGACGGCGCCGCGGCGTCCGCAGACCTCGTCTGCTTCTACGTCCCGATGCACACCGCCACCAGACTCGCCGCCCCGCTGATCGAGCGCGTGCGCGTAATCAACCCGCGCGCGCGTATCTGTTGCTACGGCCTCTACGCTCCGGTCAACGAGCTGTATCTCCGATCGCTCGGCGCCGACGTGATCATCGGCGGCGAGTTCGAGCAGGGCATAGCAGATCTCCTGGGCGAGCCGGCCGAAGGGCAGCGAAGTCTTACCTCTTTCGCCCGCCAGCGTTTCGTCACGCCCGATCGCTCCTCCCTTCCACCGCTCGAGCTCTACGCGCGTGTTAGTACGAAAGGCCAAGAGGTCGTGACCGGCTACACGGAGGGGAGCCGCGGATGCAAGCATCTCTGCCGGCACTGCCCCATCGTCCCCGTCTACAACGGCACCTTCCGAGTTGTGCAACGCGATGTCGTCTTAATGGACATCGAGCAGCAGGTGGCAAAGGGGGCCGGTCACATTACCTTCGGGGACCCAGACTTCTTCAACGCGCCGGGCCACGCCGAGGCGATCGTCACGGAGCTGCACAACCGTTGGCCGGAGTTGACTTACGACGTGACGGTCAAGGTCGAGCATCTCCTGAAACACAGGAAGCGCGTCGGGACGCTCGCCGCAACGGGCTGTCTGTTTGTCACCTCGGCGGTGGAGAGCGTCGATGATCGCGTCCTCGAGCGCCTGGACAAGGGCCACACACGCGCCGACTTCATTGCCGCCGTCTCGCTGCTCGAGGAGCTCGGCCTCGTTCTCAATCCCACCTTTGTGGCGTTCACTCCGTGGACGTCGATGGCGGGCTATCGAGACCTTCTCGAGGTAGTGCGAGACCTGGGCATCATCGACAACGTGTCACCGGTGCAGCTTGCCATCCGCCTCCTGATCGTGCGGGGCTCCCGCCTTTTGGACCTGCCCGAGGTTCGCGATCTGGTGGAACCCTTCGACGACCAGCGGCTGGTCTTTCCGTGGAAGCATCCGGCCCCCGAAATCGACGAACTCTGCAGGCAAGTTCAGCCGGTGGTCGGCGAGACCAAGGGCAACCGCCGCACCCTGTTCCAGAAGGTGTGCGCTCTCGCGGGGGCTCCGTTCGAGGACGAGCCACGGCCTTCAATAACGGTGCCCTACCTGACCGAGCCGTGGTACTGCTGAGCAGAGCCCACCGAGGAGCAGTTGGCTCCGACCTACATGTAAGAACGAGGTGCCGATGGGTCAACCCAGCCGGAATCTTCTACTGGTTCCGGCGTCCTTGCCCGCGCCCAAGCACTAGTCTCTATGCATGATGAGAAACGCGCTCACGGAGGCAGAGGTGGTCGCTCTGTTGGAAGGTGTCATCGACCCCCAGCTCGAGCGCTCCATCGTCGAGCTCGGGATGGTGCGCGGCGTCGTGGCCAAGCGCCGGCGGGTGCAGGTTTCGGTGGCGCTGCCGGCACCCAGCTATCCGGGCCGCTCGGAGATGCACGAAGCGATCTCTACCGCGCTCACCGAGGGTGGCGCCGATAAGGCGGTCATCGACTTCACAACGATGACCGAGCAGGAGCGCGGCGTGCTCAAGCAGCGGTTGGTGGGGGCCGAGCCGTCCTCACCGCAAGACGTCTTCACCTCGACCCGCGTGATCGCAGTGGGCTCGGGCAAGGGCGGCGTCGGCAAGTCGTCTGTCAGCGCTAATCTCGCCATTGCTCTGAGCCGGCGCGGCAAGCGCACGATCATCATCGACGCCGACGTCTACGGATTCTCGATCCCTCGAATGCTGGGTGTCGAAGACCGCCCGATCATCGTGGAGGACATGATCCTTCCGCCGAAAGCTCATGGCGTATCGGTGATCTCGATCGGCTTCTTCTCGGACGAAGCCAACCCTGTCATCTGGCGCGGCCCCATGCTCCACAAGGCCCTCACCCAGTTCGTCACCGACGTTTACTGGGGGACCCCGGATATCGCCATCATCGACATGCCTCCCGGGACCGGCGATGTGGCATTGTCGATGTCCCAGTTCCTGCCGGCCTCCGAGGTGATCGTCGTCACTACTCCTCAGGTCGCGGCTCAGCGAGTGGCTCAACGCTCCGCTTATATGGCTCGTAAGGTAAAGCTATCCGTCACCGGTGTCATAGAGAACATGAGCTGGTTCACCGGCAACGACGGCGAGCGCTACGAGCTCTTCGGTGCGGGAGGTGGAGGGCTGCTTGCTCAGGAGCTCGGCGTCCCTCTTCTGGGCCAGGTTCCCTTGGTACCCGCGTTACGCGAGGGGGGTGACTTGGGCACCCCCATTATGGTTACCGAGCCGGGCTCCGAGGCGGCGCTTTCAATCGACGCGATCGCGTCCGAGTTACTGAAGATCGCTCCTCCAAGGATCCGGCTGCCACTCATGGGGTCGCGATGAGCTCGGCCGAGATGACCGAAAACGAGAGCCGTGCGTCGAGCACAACCTCTGTGAACATCATGGAGGTGCGCGACGGCAAGGTTTCCTCTCGCATCGATCAGGTTGCGACCGAAGAGCCAATGGAGATCCGGCTGCTGGCGAGCGGACGCCGAGTTACGGCGGCCGTTACGATGAGAACACCGGGATCGGATTTCGAGCTTGCGACGGGATTTCTTTACGGTGAGGGTCTGGTTCAAACCACCACCGACATCTCGGGTATCAGTTATTGCGTGGACAAGGATCTCGACGAAACCCAGCTGTTCAATATTGTCAACGTCAAGCTGCGCTCGGGTTTCATTCCCGACCTCCGTCCACTCGAGCGGCACTTCTACACCTCGAGCTCGTGCGGCGTTTGCGGGAAGGCATCCTTGGAGTCGCTCGACCTGCGCGGCTGCCGGGCACCGGCCCCCGGACCGCAGGTCGCCAACGGCGTCTTGGCCTCGCTACCGGAGGCCCTGCGCCAGGCCCAGGGCATCTTCGAATCCACAGGCGGACTCCATGCCGCAGGGTTGTTTACCTCTGACGGGGAGCTCGTTGCGGTGCGGGAGGACGTCGGGCGCCACAATGCCGTCGACAAGCTCATTGGCTGGGCTCTGATGCAAGGCAAGCTTCCGCTCGACGGCAAGCTGCTGATGGTGAGCGGCCGCTCCAGCTTCGAGATCATGCAGAAAGCCCTCGCCGCCGGTATTCCGATGGTGTGCGCGGTGTCTGCGCCGTCCAGTCTTGCGGTGGACGTAGCGCGCCGCTTCGACATGTCGCTCATCGGATTCCTGCGCGGGTCGAGGTTCAACGTCTATGCCGGCCGCGAGAGGGTCGCCGCCGACCGGTAGAGCGTTTCAGCTCGCCCGCTAAGGGGAACAAGCAAGAGAGCTAGCGTGATGTCGACCTACCTCTTGCAAGGAGGCATGAGATGGACGCATGGGTTTGGATCCTCATAGCGATCGTTGTGCTCGTGATCTTGTGGCTGGCGTGGCGCCGAAGCCAGAAGCGCAAGAGTGAGCAGCTCCAAGAACAGTTCGGTCCCGAGTACGAACGGACGGTGCAAAGCAAGGGGGGCCAGAGCGAAGCCGAGTCTGAGCTCGCTCAGCGGGCCAAACGGCACGACGAGCTCGAAATCCGCTCCCTTAGCCCCGCTGCCCGGGAGAGTTACGAGCGATCGTGGAAGGACACACAGGCCGACTTCGTCGACACGCCCCGGGAAGCGCTCGCCAAAGCTGATCACCTCGTCCAAGAGGTAATGAGGGAGCGCGGCTATCCCGTCGATGACTTCGAGCAGCGAGCCGCCGACCTTTCTGTGGATCATCCTGGAGTCGTGGACAACTACCGGTCCGCTCACACCACGTCGACAAGGGCCGGTTCGGGGGATGCCTCAACGGAGGACATGCGCCGGGGTATGCAGCAATATCGAAGCCTGTTCGATGACCTGCTCGAGAGGCCCTCGGACGAGGACTCGGAGCGAGGCGAGGAAGGAGATGAACAGGAGCGGCCCGCTTAACGAAGAGGTTCTAATCCTGCCCCTGCTGCACCCGAACTTCATGTTCATTAGGAAGCGGATAAGGCCTTCCACATCATCCTCGAAAGCCGCAGGGGATTCAGTTACTTGGAACCGTGAGTGCTTGCGGCCGCGCTCAGCTCCGCGGTTGTGAGCTTAATCATGCGCTCACAGGCACGCCGTGCGAATTCCTGCTGTTTTTTCCGCCCGAGAAGAAGGAACCCCAAGCGCACGACAAGGTCGTCGATAGGGGCGGGCCGGGAGAAGGCGCGAATTTGGAACTCGACTTTCCCCGAGTCAAGCCACTTCCATACCTGATAATCGATCTGACCCATCTCGAAGTGACCTTCCAGGGTCCTGTAGTTCCACGACCAGACGCGAGCCTCAGCTCCACCCTCTTGCCGGATTCCATCGGTAATGCCTCCCGAGCGCACCCCTACATAGACGCGCATGCCCCAGACGTGAATCTCGAGCAGCATGTTTCTACTCTCGAGTGGCTCCTTGGGATCGAAGTAAGCTCGGACAAGCTTCGGGTCTACGAACTCGTACGCGGTGGCAATGCGCCGTGCGACCTCCCAGCTGCCGCCGCGAATGGGCGAGCCGGGGTGCTCGCCCGGCAAAGGTTGGCGATAGTGGTCGATCAACCAGCCGGTGCCTTCGATGTGCTCGGCTCGCTCCTCTGGTGCAAAGTTAAGTGGTTTAGGGCGCAAGCCTTCGAGACTGGCCCCAATGTTCAGATCAGAGAACAAGCGCAGCTCAGCCATCCACATAGACCCGGCGCGTCTCGATGGTGATCATGCCCGACCTGCGGCCTTTAGTCAGGCGAACCACGCCCTCGAGAACCGAAGTCCACATGTGGAGCTGAACCTCCTTGGCCATGCGGAGCTGGTCGTAGAGAAGATTCGAGAGGCGGTCGCCGCTGCGAGCCCACGACTCGATCTCAAATAGGAGCCCGTCCTCCTCGTGAGCCCGAAACTCAATTTGTCCGGCCTCGAGGTGCCCCCGGAGAGTGGCGAGCCGAAATGAAGTAGGAGTTGTGTCCACCACTCGGACGGGGCCGTCCCAGGGACCGGGCATGCGTACGAGATATTCGTCACCTACCTTCATGCTCCCGGACTGGCCCGCCAACCTCATGAACCGAGCGAATTCCGTGGGAGCCACCACATTCGGGTCCCTCTCGATTAATGCGATGACTTCATGAGCCGTGAGCGAACCGTCACGGATCGTGGTGCGGTAGCGGCGATGGAATAGGGGGCCCACACCCTGCTCAAGGCCCTGAATCCTATCTCGATCGACGTCAGGAGCGAGTGATGGAGGCATCGGTTGGTTGCCGGCGTCCTCCATCTCGAGACGGCGCATGGGGGTGATGCGCCACATGTACCGCCAAGACGTCAGGCCCACGCCCAGGGGCCAGCGGCTGGCGGTTGAAAGTCGTCGTGGAAAGGAAAGTCCTGTGGTCATCGTAGAGGGCGCCCGCCCGTCAAGGGGTAACGTACACGGGATGCTCACCAAATGGTTGCACGAACGTGGAATCCGAGGCTGGCACTTGCACGTTGCCTCCATGGCTTCCATCAGCCTCTGTATCAGCCTCTGGATCAGAGCGAAGACGGTCGATCAGGACGAACGGGGAAATGCAGAGCGGCGGGCCCTCTTCGTGGGCCTGTGGCCTCCAACCATCTGGCTCATCGGCGACTCCCTGGAGAAACACGACTAGCCACTCATAATCGTGGGTCTCGCTTCGAAGGTCCACGAGAAGCCCTCGCAGCACTACCCGTCATCGGGGCAGAGTATCGGACCACGGGCGCTCAGGATCACGTCTAACATCAGGAGATACAGGGCCAGATACGGGAAGTCACAAGCTCGGTCTGCGAAGCGCAGCGGTTCTCCCACTGCGGCGAGGTAGCGATCGAGCAAGGCACCCGCCTCCACTTTGTGCCCCCTGTCCCCGCCGACTACACCTGGATTCTGAGGTCGAGGTCGGCCGGAGGCGGGCCTGCCATTCCTCACCGGCCGCCGGCACCGCGAAGGACGAGTCTGTCCTCACAGCGCACAGGGTCGGGTCGAAATGAACTCTCTGATTCGACACCCTTGGGGGCAAGCGGCGGACGGGGACCTGGCGTCGGCAAAGGCGCCCCGCGGAAGCGAGGTGTGCCCCCCAGGGGGCTGACGACGGGATCGGTCTGCTGCAGGGTAGGCCTCGGCGGGCCATTCCCTTCGTGATCAGGACCGGGATGGCAAGCGACAAGATCGAAGTGCTGTCTCGATCTGGGATCGAACAGCTCCTCGGGACCTTGCCGGCCCGATTCTTGGGGCGCCCACACCACCGGGCCGCCGGGAGGCCGACGCGCAACGGCCGCGGCACGCCGCGGCCGTTGGAGAAATCCGCCTGGGATCAGGCGGTGCGCCGTCCGCTTCCTCTCCCCGCCACCATCCGGTAGATCAACAGCAGGATGATCGACCCCACGATCGCGGTGAGCCAGGTCGATAGGTCGAAGAACTCGTCCATCGGCTTGGCGTTGAACAACGCTCCCGCCAGGAACCCGCCGAGCAGAGCGCCGGCCACGCCGATGATCATCGTGACGATGATGCCTCCTGGGTCGTCGCCCGGCAGCACCGCTTTGGCGATCGCTCCCGCGAGCAGCCCCAGTATCAGCAAAGCAATGATTCCCATGCCCCCTACCCTCCTGTGGTTGCAGCCCACGCCCTGCGCGTGGATCGCAAGTGTGCACCCACCGTCGGGCGGTTTCAAGCCCCTTGGGGCAAGAAATGGCCACAATATGTATGCGTGGGAGCCCCCGGGGTAGTCGCGGCGGGCCTCGACGAGAGCTTCACGGACGTCGCCGACTAAGGCGGCCGCGCTGGGGCACAGCGAGTCCTTAACAGGCAAGGAAGATCCGTTGGGGAAGCCTCGCCTCCTCCTCGGCGCCGATCAGGCCTCGAAGTGTGCCTCCAACCGCGGGCGCGCCCGAACCCATGGGGGTTGCGCCAACTATGGAATGGACCGGCCTGCGTTCGGTCAGTTTTCCTGATCGGTTGCGTTGCCCAGCCTGCGCGGTGCGCCAGCACTTTCTCGTGGCTCAACTCAAGCGACCCCTGGTGCTCATGCCATGGACGTGAGCACGGCGATTTGATACCCCTCGGTTCCTTGGACGAGCTGGTAGCAGAAGCGCTCACGCGGCCCGCCATTGTAGGACCAGGTGACATCGGCCCAGAGGCTGCCCGGCGCCTCCCCCATGACAACGATCTTCTTGTCAACAGAGTCGACCCCATCGTATTGGCCCCATGAGGAGGCGAAGAACTCCTCGGTCTGATTAGCGTCGCTTACAGGGATCGACTTTCCGGGGAAGAGGATGAGCGAGGGGACCGCGTACATCCCCGCGATCGCCTTCGCATCGCGGGCCAACAGCGCGGACGCATAGCGCTCGAAGAACTGATCTACCTTCTCGTTTATGTCTGTCATGACGTTCACAATACGGGTCCAGGGGGATCCCGCCTGGGGCTCGGTAGGCGCTGACGGCCTCTTGCCCCAGGCACAGGGGATAGCGCGCGCCTCTAAGTGGAAGGCGGTGGGAAAGGGCGAGACGGACCCTGACCTGCACTCATATGTTAGGGCGTAGTGGGATTGGACAGACCACTTGAGGTCTTCTCTGACACTTGGGCGTGAACGCTGTGCCGACGTGCGGAAACGCACGTCGGAGACGAGCGAAAGGCGCGCACGATCACGATCAACGGTGTCGGTCGGCTGGGAGCCGAGACCGCGAAAAGTTCCAACGTCCTGGCCGAGTACAGCTAGGCGGTGGGGGCGTGAGCCTTGGCGATGTCGCCGATGATCCCGGCGAGCTCCCGGGGGCGGGACCACATCGACCAGTGGCTCGTCGGCAGGTCGACGTAGGTGACGTCGTGCAGCTCGGCGAGACCCCCGACCCACGCGTAACCTTGCTCGATGGCGTCCTTGATCTGCTCCGAGGACAGCGCCGTGCACACGACGGTGGACGGCACGTCGAGTCGGGCGGCGTTGGTCAGCACGGGGGCCTCGCGCAAGGCGGCGCCCGGCTCCGGCACCGCCCGCCGCCGGAAGGTCTCGAGCTGCTCGGTGGAGAGTCCCTCGAGACTGTTGCCGGGGTCTTCCTCGAGCTCCTCCCACGTCGGCAGGGGCACCTCCACGGCCGAGAGGTCCGGGTCGAGCGCAGCCGTCGCCGGACCGGAGTCCACGTAAACCATGGCCGCGATCTGCTCCGGGACGCGGTCGCTCGCGCCGTAGCCGGAGACCCCGGCCCCGCTGTGCACGGCGAGCACGACGGGAGCCCCCGCGGCCCTGACTGCCTCGGAGATCGCGTCGACGTGGTCCGACATGGTGATCGCGGAGCGGTCGGCGACGGCCGACTCGAGACCGGGCAGCGTCACCGCGGTGACGTCGTGACCGTCGACACGCAACGCGACGGCGACCTCGTCCCACGCCCACGCGCCGAGCCAGAACCCGGGAACCAGGACGATCGGTGCGGTAGTCATTCCTCCATCCTAGGGGCGGGGCCCGACACCGCGCATCCGTCAGCCGCACTGAGCACCAGCCGGGCGAGGAAGAGCGCCTCGGCCTCGCAGACCCGCGCGAACTCGCCGAGGGGAGCGACTCGTTGGCGCCGTGAGCGCGAGCGTCGGGGCCCTCGCCCGTGACGATGATCGCCCCGTCGGAGAACTGGGCCGCGAAGTCCGAGGTGAAGGGGATGGAGCCACCGACGCCCATGTCGACGGGATCGACGCCCCAGGCGTACGGAAGTAGGGCCGGATCTGGTCGTACGGGGTCCTCGGCCGCCACCGCGAGCCCGACCCGTGCTCCTCGAGCTGTGATCTTCTACAAGCCACACCCCACCGCCTGTGGTGCTCTCTCGCCGTCTTGCCCGGGCAAGTTATGTGAAGACCTATGGCAACCATCGTGCTCACAGATGCCGAGACGGCGGAGGTCGAAGCGAGTTTGTTATGCCGTCTGTGTCAGTCTTCGCTTGGGTCCAAGGGCCAGCACAATGCAGACGGAATACGACATCTTGGTCTGAGGCGTTTCGACCGTTCAAGTCCAAGTCTAACGCTGCCGATACACGTATGCAGGATGGATTACTCGCGACCTCAAATGCCCTTCGAGCGAGAAGGGCTGATGCGTCGAACCATGCCCTTCGCGGTAGCGGCATGCCTCGCGTTCGCGCTCGTACCCTTACCGCCTTCAGGAGAGCACCCTGTCGCTCTCCTGGCTGCTGCGGTGGTTACCGTGCTAATCATTGGTTCAGCAGTGATTGTTCCTTGGCAGCGAATGCCGGATTGGACCCAGACTGTACCCCCCATAGCTTACTTTCTAGCCATCGGATTTCTTCGACATGCCGAGGGCGGTGCAGTGTCAGGCTACGCTCCGCTCGTGCTGCTTTCCCTAGTTTGGCTTGCGTTATACGGAACCCGCAAGCAGTTGGCCGTGGCACTAGTCTCAATGGTCGTTATGTTCGTTATGCCAATTCTGCTGATTGGTCCCCCTCTTTACCCACTCAGCGAATGGCGAAGAACAGTCATGTGGGCAACCGTCGGACCGCTGAGCGCATTCACCGTGCACCGCCTGGTCGTCGAGATCCACCAACTACTCGCGAAACTACGTGGTCTCGCCCGAACGGACGCGCTGACCGGGGTACCTAATCGGCGAGCATGGGACGAAGAGATGCCGCGAGAATTGTCGCGAGCTCGGCGGTCAGGAGAGCCACTGTCAGTTGCGCTCCTCGATCTTGACCACTTCAAGGCGTTCAATGACAGCCGAGGCCATCAAACCGGTGATCAGTTGCTGAAAGAAGCTGCCGCAGCCTGGATAGAACAGATCAGAGATGGAGATCTCCTCGCTCGCTACGGGGGTGAGGAGTTTGTTCTTCTCCTTCCCGTCTGCTCCAGGGATATGGCCCATGCGGTTGTCGAACGTCTGAGATGCGTAGTCCCTGACAGCCAAACCTGTTCTGTAGGCGTTGCGACTTGGGACGGAGAAGAGTCGCCTGAGGCGCTTGTCCGTCGCGCGGACGACGCTCTGTATGAGGCGAAGCTAACGGGACGCGACCGGGTGATGGTGGCATCCTAGACCCCCAGCGGCTCTTTGGTGCTCGGACGACTACTTCTGTCAGTGGGCGAGCGACACCGAGAAGGCCGGAAAGGGGTAGGCCCCGCGATGTGGTCGCTGCTTCGAGGAAAGGTGACCGGCGCAGGTAAGCTCAAACGGCGAGTAAAGGAGGTACAAAACACCTCGCCTCGCCCACCTTCGCTCCGCCGACGAGAAGCGAAGACCACAAGAACCGACTCGTGGCGGTGACGTTAACGCCGGATTCTCGAAGCGTCTACTTCTTCGAGCGCCCCCTTGGCTTCTTTTGCCGGCTCCTCGAGCACCCGGGCCTCGACTAGACGCTCTCGGCCTCGGGCAACTCGACCTCGTCTCCCTCGACGAGAATGCGGCCTCGTAGCCGGCTGCCGTGATCGGTTTGGGATCGTCGGCACCCGAGTGCTGCTGGCTTTAATCCGAAGCGAGTAGACATGCCGGTCGACCCCAAGTCAAAATGCCTCCAGGCGTCCAGTTTCCATCCATCTTCTAATCGTCGACATACTCATTCCGAAGCGTCGCGCGGCTTCCTGAATCGAGACCAGCACGGGTCGTTCTCGGTCCCCTCACCGCTGAGATCTGCGTAGCGGGCTCGGGCTTGGCCTCGATGCGGACGCCGGCCAGCGTCCCTTGCTTGAGCATCTGGCGAACTCGCTCACGACTAACGCCTAGCCGACGTCGTTCGGCGGCATCGTGGCAGCAAGCGGGCTAACAGGAGAGGGTGCTACCTAAACAGACGTCCCAGCGCATTGCCGGTCACCCGACCTGCGATCCTGCGTCCCATCCTACGATCAACGCGGTCCTTCTTGACCCCGTTGATGTCTCCCATCAGTCGTGCCAACGTGTACCTAGCTGAGCCTGAGTCGGAGCAAGACCTCGTTGTCGAACACAATCTCACCGGTTTGCTCGAACCCGTAGCGCTCGTAGAACGTGATCGGGCTGCCGTCGCCCTGGCCGGCGCTCGTCCACAGCACCTCGACTTCAGGTCGCCCGCGGAAGTACTCAACGATCAGGTCG
>JACDAL010000123.1 GCA_013695465.1 Actinomycetota bacterium
TGGTTAGCCTCGCCTCTCTGGCCGGAGAGCGCCTCTTCTTCGACGGCGACAACTCCTCGGGTGTGTCGGGCGACCTCGAGAGTGCCACCAAGATCGCCACGCTCATGGAGGGCTACTGGGGAATGGGTTCCACCGTTGCCTCGCACGGAGTCACGCACGAGGTTGGAATCGGCGGCGGGGGCAGGCCCGGCAAGGGCGAAGGCAAGAAGGACCAGGACCTGCTCGACACGGGTCTCGGGGAGCGCATTGAGTCGAACCTCGAGGGGATCTTGAGCCGCACCATGGACATGGTTGCTAAGCACCGCCTACAGATCCTCGCTGTGGCGCATGCGCTCGAGACCCACAAGACCGTCACCGGGGAGGACGTGGAGGCGATCATCGACGGCCGCCCCGGCCCCCTGATCGACGGCCGCCCCTATCACTCCGATGCTTTCGAAGAGCTCGCCGAGCGCTACCACTCACAGGTCGTCGAGGCTCATAAGACCCACGCCCCGGTCAAGGTGCCGCTGCCCGAACTAGATCGAGCCGAGTGGTCGTCCGATGTCGTTTAGCGTCACTTCACGACCACTCGGCTAGAAAGAAGGTTTCTAGAAGCTGCGCACGAGCTCGGCGATGTGTCGCTCGAGCGAGTTGAGGCCCTCGAACTTGCCGATGCAGATCGCCACCCCCGCCTCCTTGGCGAGGGCCTCGAGCTCGTCGTCGAGGAAGGCCGTGTAGAGGATGATGGGCTGCTCGGGCCGCCTGACATGTACTGCCCGGGCGGTAGTGAGCCCATCCATCTCCGGCATCCGGTAGTCCATCACTATGACATCGGGGTCGGTCCGGTCGGCCATCATCACTGCGTCGTGCCCCGAAGCCGCCGCCCCGACCACGTCGAAGCCGTCGAGCTCGAGCATGTCCACGAGCATCTTGCGTACGTGCTCGGTGTCGTCGACGATGAGGACCTTGGCGTTCACGCTGACTCTCCTTCTTGTCCACTCGGTAGACCCTCGGCTTGTCCACTCGGTGTCCTCGGTAGTCCCTCGGCGGGAGGGAACCGAGGCTCAAACGCGGAGATCACGCGCTCCCGATTGGCTCTAAGCATGCGAACCAGCTCTCGGGGCTGCTCGGAGTACCGGGACACCGACAGCTCGAGTGCCATAGTGCCAGAGTAAGCGCTGCGGGAGACTTCCTCCAGCAGCCGGTCGAGAGGCAGTATCCCGTCGCCGATGCTGAGGTGGCCGTCCTTGTTGTCGCCGGCTTGATCGGAGAGATGGATGTGTACCAGGCGGGGTAGCAGCACCTCGAACGCCTCCAGGATGTCCTCGCGCGCCAGGGACAAGTGGCTGGTGTCCATGACCACCCACGGAGAGTGGGCGACGAGCTCGTGAGGCTTGAGCCACCGGTAGGCCTGCAGCCTCCGCCCCGCCGCCCACTTGGGATACATGGTCTCGACCGCCACCTTCACGTCTTGCGGGTGGGTTGGAGTACGCGCCAGCCAGCGGGCGAAGCTCCCTTCGAGGGGGTAGGGCGGGTGAACCACGTAGGTAGCGACGTCCAGGGCCCGGCAGAGCTCGATCCCGCGCTCGACCTTGGGTTCGGCCCGCAGCCCCCACACCGAGCGGTTCAGCATCAGGAAGGGGCCGTGAACCGCGGCCACCCGAAGTCCCCGCTGCGCCACCAGCTCGAGGCACGCCTCGGGCTCCTGGGTGCGTGGGTCACGCGTGATCATCAGCTCGATCGAGGTAAAACCCGCCTCGGCGATGAGGTCGAGCGCGCGCTCGAAGTCGTAGGCCCAGAATGGTCCGGTTGAGCACTGGGGATCGATGTTCTTCATCGCATGATCGTCGCGCCTCAGACGCGTCGGTGCCCCCGGCGTTGAGCCGAGGGCACCGAGGAGTCCGTTGAGGCGGGCCGGCTTCGTATGGGGCGGGCTGGGAGGCTCGTTGCACACGACCCGGTCAGGGAGGGCCGGTGCGGCAGACGTCCCATCCTCTGCGACTCCAACATTAGATTCGGGCGCCGGGCCGCAGAACTTGAGCGCCAACGCCTACTAATTTATGGCAATCAGCCGTCACGGAGGAGAGCTCCCGCTCCGCGGGAGCCGCCCCTGACTAGGTTCTTTGCCAGATAAGGGGCGGATTCCGCACGGATTCTGGCACAGAGCCAGAATCGGGGCGCGGCTCACCTATCGGTGCTGCGGATTTGCTCCAGCACCTGCGGGTTCAGGATGCTGAGCCGCGACCGCTGGTAGTCGATCGCGCCGGCTTCCTGGAAGCTCTTGAGAGCCCGGCAGGCGCTCTCCCGGCACATCCCGGCGAGCTTTCCGATATCGCTCTGAGGCAACGGCAGGCCGATCTGGATCGGTTCTCCGGCCTCGGCCCCGCAGTGCTGGGCGAGCCCGAGCAGGCGCCCCGCCAGCCGAGCCGGCGCATAGCGGATGTTGCGCTCGACGGCGGTATCACACATCCAGCGGCTGCGGCGAGCCATGAGGGCGCCGGCGGCGACGGCTGCGCCGGGGACTTCGAGTAACGCCCGCACCAGCGCCTTGGTGCTGATGGCCAAGAGCTCCGATCGAGTGGCGGCGACCACATCCAGCGGTTGCGGCCGCCCGTCGAAGGCCGCCACCTCGCCGATGATCTCTCCCGGAAAGGCGAGGCAGATGATGCTTTCGCGGCCCGAGGCCGAGTTGCCGAGCAGCTTGAGCATTCCCGAGCGCACCACGAAGACGCCGAGATCGCGATCGCCGGCAACGCACAAGCGTTCTCCGCTGAGAAGCGTCATCGGGCGGGCATGCTCGAAGAGCTCGACCCCACTTCCGGACAAGGCTTCGAATAGAGCTGAGCGCACGGCTCCGCACCTCCTTGGTCAGATGCCGTTGGCACGGCACGGACGGATGGTCTCGAGGCGCGGACGAGGGGTGGGCGCAATGCGCCCACC
>JACDAL010000178.1 GCA_013695465.1 Actinomycetota bacterium
CCGTAGGCGGCGGCCAGCACCAGCAGGAGCAACAGCAGTGCTCCCAGCCACTTCCGGCCGCGGTGGGAGGTGGTGGGGGGCGCACTCGAGGGGCCGGGCGAGGTGTCTGTTCGCCGAGGGGGCGGCGCCGGAGTGTCCTCGCCACCCAGGTCGACGACGAGCACCGTGATGTTGTCCTCGCCTCCTGCCTCGAGGGCCAGCTCGACCAGCGCCTCGGCCGCCTGCTGCGGGTCCTCGGCGGCATTCGCGGCAGTGACGATGTCTGAGTCCGAGATCATCGAGGAGAGCCCGTCCGAGCACAGCAGCAGACGATCTCCTGGGCGCGCCTCTATCTCGCGCAGGTCGACGGCGATATTCGAGTCGAGCCCCAACGCGTTCGTGATGACGTTCCGCTGAGGGTGGTGCTGAGCCTCTTCGGGGCTGATCTGACCCTCTCGCACCATGCGACCCACTAGCGTGTGGTCGTCGGTGAGTTGTTCGATCTCTCCCTCTCGCAGCCGGTAGGCACGTGAGTCGCCCACGTGTGCGATGTAGGCGCTCCCCTCGCCGGCCATCACGAGCGTGCAGGTGGTCCCCATACCGTGTAATGCGGCGTCCGTCTGCGCTTTCGTGTAGATGGCGGCGTTGGCATTGTTCAGGAGCCGTGCGAGCGAGCGGGGGTCCTCGAAAGAGACCTGGGCCGCGCCATCGGAGATCACCTTGACGGCCGTTTCCGAAGCGACCTCGCCGGCAGAGTGGCCGCCCATGCCGTCGGCAATGGCGAACAGGGGGTGCTCCGCGAGGTAGGAGTCCTCGTTGCCCTCGCGTACCCGCCCAACATCGGTACGAACGCCCACGGCAGTGTTCACTTGCGCAGCTCCATGACGGTTTTGCCGATCTTGACGTGGTCGCCTCGTTGCAGCTCGGAAGGAGAGGTGATCCGCCGGCGATTGAGATAGGTGCCGTTCGTAGAACCGAGGTCCTCGACCATTACCGCTTCTCCCTTGGAGAAGATGCGCGCGTGCATCTGAGAGACATAGGTGTCGTCCAGCACGATGTGGCATTTCTCGGCTCGGCCCACCATTAGCTCCTCTCCGACATCGAAAGACTGGCCCTTCAGGCTGTCGCCCTCCACGACCGCCAGCCTGCGCGGTGCCTTCTTGGTCCGGCGGGCGGCGGGCCGGGCCGGAGCCGGCGCCCGGGCGGACGCGCGCCTGGGGTTGGGTGCCCTCAGCTCCAGGTAGATGGCCTTGACCGCCCGGGCCACGAATA
The DNA here is from genome assembly GCA_013695465.1 of Actinomycetota bacterium. GTDB lineage: Bacteria > Actinomycetota > CADDZG01 > CADDZG01 > WHSQ01 > JACDAL01. The sequence continues at coordinate 1,252 of JACDAL010000178.1, forward strand.
TGTAGAGGATCGCCAGAAACGCGTACTTCAGCAGCTCGAGGACCAGATTGGGCATGAGCTCAGTCCTCTGAAAGTTCGAAGCGGAGCTCGCTCGAGCCGAACCCGAGAAGGTCTCCGTGACCGAGTGGTTGTTCCTGCGTGAGCTTGCCGTTAATTAGGGTGCCGTTGGTTGAGCCGAGGTCCGCAATGGTCCAGGCTCCGCCCGCGAGCCGCAGCTCCGCGTGGCGACGGCTGACATTGGGGTCCGAGAGGACCACGTCGTTGGCCGACAGGCGTCCGATGGTCACCGGCGGGTTCGTGATTGAGATCTTGTCCTTGGTATCGCCCTTTTCGCCGAGGACGACCAGGGTCGCCCCGCCGGAACGGATCCCCAGACGCTCGGCAGTATTCATCTGGATCGCCCGCGTTGCGGAGGGGTCCTCTTTGCTCGGCTCGTGGGTCGAGGGGGCCTTGGGGGCGCTTCCGGGGTCGGCGGTCAGCATGGCCTCGGTTCGAAACTCACCGCGCCCGAGGCGTTCGTGCTCGTGGAACGAGATCCGGGGCATGCCCATGAGATTCCAGCGGCGCTCCTTGGCGGCCTCGATGACGAGCTCTGCGAACTCTCGCTCGAGACCCGGCCCCATCGGCTCGAAGCGAGCGTAGTCCTCCGCACCCAGCAGGATGCGGAACTCGTTGGGGGCGAAGGTCCGATTGTTGACGGAAACCGTGCGGTTCTCCTCCATCTCGCGAACGATGCGCCGCCCCACCTCGATGGGTTGGAGGCCGGAGCGGAACATTTTGGCGAACATGCCCTCGAGCAGGCCTTCAAGCCGGCGTTCGAGGTCTCTGGCGACTCCCACAATCGTCGGTCCTTTCG
>JACDAL010000186.1 GCA_013695465.1 Actinomycetota bacterium
TCGATCGCACCGGTGTCCTCGCCGACCGAGATCATCTGCACGACCATGGGCGGGAACACCTTGTGGTTCTCGAGCGGGGATGCCATCGACTCACCGCTTCTGACGCTCTCCTTGACATCAAGCGAGGCGCGGGCCAGGACCTCGTTGCCGGTCGAGTCCGCCACGATATCGAGCGCCTGCAGCACCGGGACACCGGCGCGCAGCAAGAGAGCAAGGGTGCGGGCGAAACGGGACAGCGCGACCTTGCTGAACAGATCCCCGAACACGGGGACCTTGAGCATGACGGTGTCGAAGCGCAGGCGGTAATTGGCGCTGGATGCCTTCATCTTCTTGTGGGCGATGAACCCGACAATCGAGAGCACGAAGCCGATCGGGACCAGGAACTTCGCCTGCTGGCTGATCGCTAGCAGGATCTTGGTGGGCAGCGGCAGCTCGCCGCCGAGGTCGTCGAACATGCCGGCGAACGTCGGCACCACGAAAAGCAGCATGACGACCACCAAACCTCCGGCGATGACCGCTACCACCACCGGGTAGGTCATTGCCGACTTGACTTTCTGGCGCAGCTTGTAGTCGGCCTCGAGGCCGTCGGCGACGCGGTTCAGCACGACATCGAGCTGGCCGCCGGTCTCGCCCGCCTTGACCATCGACACGAACAGCTTGCTGAAGACCTTCGGGTACTTCGACATCGCGGCCGACAAGCTCGAGCCTCGCTCGATATCGTCGCGCAGAAGCCCCACGGTCTTCGCCAGGGTCGGGTTCTCGGTCTGCTCTGAGAGGATGTTGAGCGTTCGCAGAAGCGAGAGGCCTGCGTTGATCATGGTGGCAAACTGGCGGGAGAAGATCGCCAGGTCCTTGAGCTTGACCTTTGGCTCCCGAATGCGGATCTCCATCTTCATGGAAGCCTTGGAGTCCTTGGTGATTTGGATGGGCGTCATGCCCTGCTGACGCAGGCGCGATGCAACGGCGCCCTCGCCGGCCGCCTCCATCTTCCCCTCGAGGACCCGGCCCTCTTTGGTGCGGACTTTGTAGGCGAACGAAGTTGCCATCTCTCTTATCCCTTCCCGACCAGCCGGTTGAACTCTTCCACCTTGTGACACCGCTCGAGCGCGGCTTCGTAGCGCACCTGACCGCTCTTGACGATCTCGGCGAGGTGCTGATCCATGACCTGCATCCCGAACTTCCCACCCGACTGCATCGAAGTGTAAATCTGGTGCGTCTTTCCTTCGCGGATGAGATTTCTCACCGCCGGAGTGGCGACGAGGATTTCGGCGGCGACGGCGCGGCCCTTGCCGGACGACAGGGGCACCAGCTGCTGTGACATGACGCCGGCGATGGAGCCTGCGAGCTGCACACGGATCTGCTGCTGCGCATGCGGGGGGAACACATCGATGACGCGGTCCACCGACTGCGGAGCATCCTGAGTGTGAAGTGTGCCGAACACGAGGTGCCCCGTCTCCGCCGCGGTGAGCGCGGTCGAGATCGTCTCGAGATCGCGCATCTCCCCCACCAGGATGACGTCGGGGTCCTGGCGCAGAACGCGTTTGAGCGCTTCGGAGAAGCTGTAGGTGTCGGTGCCGACCTCGCGCTGGTTGACGACCGACTTCTTGTGGGTGTGCAGGAACTCGATCGGGTCCTCCACGGTCATGATGTGTTCGTGGCGCGTAGAGTTGATGTAGTCGATGAGCGCCGCCAAGGAGGTCGACTTGCCCGATCCGGTGATGCCGGTCACGAGCACGAGGCCCCGTCGCAGCCGTGCAAACTCGAGCACCGTGGGGGGAAGTCCGAGAGCCTCCACAGTCTTGATCTCGTAGGGGATGAGGCGCATTACGCTCCCGACTGCGTCGCGCTGCTGGAACACGTTCACGCGAAAACGTGCCTTGCCGGGAAGCGCGTACGACACGTCGAGCTCGTGGTTCTCCTCGAAGCTCTCTCGCTGCTTCTGGGAGAGCATCGAATAGATGATCTGCTGGAGGTCCCTGGGCATGAGCTTGCGGTAGCCCTTGATGGGCTGGATCTCGCCGTTGATGCGCACCATCGGAGGCAAGCCGGCGGTCAGGTGAAGGTCGGACCCGGCCCCCTCCAGCACTGCGATGAGGAACTCTGCGAGGTTCGGCTCCTTGTCGATCTCCTCCACGGGCGCCAAATCCGCTTCCGTCAACGGAGGGGGCGGGGCCTCGACGAGGTCGCCGGGACCGAACGAGCTGGGCGGGGCGCCGGTTCGCTGAGAAGGAGGCGGCGGGAGCTTTGGCTCCGAGAAGGCTCGGTCAATGGCGGCGGAAAGGTCTGCGCGGTAGGCGACCGAAGGCACGATCTGCTTGCCTGAGACCTGCGCCAGCTCCTCGACCGCAAGATGGTTGCGAGGATCGGCCATGGCGATCACCAGGGCCCCGTCGAGCACCGACATGGGAAGGGCGATCAGACGGCGGAGGACTTCCTCGGAAACGAGCGCAAGGGCGTCGGCGTCCGGCTGCTCCTTGGAGAGGTCCGAGAAGTCGAGGCCAATCTGGGCGGCACGCGCCCTCAGCAGGTCCCGTTCGGTTACTTGTCCCTGCTCGAGCAGGACCTTCCACGCCGACTTTCCGCTACGGGCTTCCTCTGCCAGGGCAAGCTCGAGGTTGGCCTGATCGACGAGCCCCTCCTCGATGAGGATTTCGCCCAGGTCCCTTCTGGTTTGCATCGACGGCTCACTCCTGTCGCAGGCATGGCTTGGCTGCAGGGCGCGTTGCCCTGCGCACCGGAGTTATCGGCTGCCCCCCGCCTCGGGTTGAGCAGGAGGAGCCTACGAATGCCTTACGCCTGTTTCGGGCTCAAACCACCACGCGCAGGATCTCTTCGATCGAGGTCACTCCCTTGATCACCTTCTCCATCCCGTCGTGGCGCAAAGTCCTCATGCCATCGCTCAAAGCGGCTCGCTTCATCTCCTCCGACGACGCACTCTCGATCACCAGGCGCTGGAGCTCCTCGGTCACTCTCATGACCTCGTGCACCGCCAGGCGGCCCTTGTAGCCGGTGTTGCTACAGGTGGAGCAGCCGATCGGCTTGAACAGCTCGGGGAGATCCTCTCCGGGATCGAAGGGGAAGCGAGCCGCGGTCAGCTCCTCGATCGTCGGCTTGTAGGGCTCCTTGCACTTGGAGCAGAGTCTGCGGGCCAGCCTCTGCGCGAGAACGCAGTCGAGCGCTGAGGCTACGAGGTAGGGCTCGATCCCCATTTCGACGAGGCGTGTCAGCGCGGAGGGAGCGTCGTTGGTGTGCAGGCTCGACAGCACGAGGTGCCCGGTTAGCGCCGCCTCGGTCGCGATCAGAGCCGTCTCGTGGTCCCGGATCTCGCCGATGAGGACGATGTCGGGGTCGCACCGCAGGATCGAGCGTAGGGCCGCGGCGAAGGTGAGTCCCGCCTTGACGTTCGTCTGCACCTGATTGATGCCCTGCAGTCGGTACTCGACCGGATCCTCTACCGTGATCGTGTTCACTTCGGGGCGGTTGAGGATGTTGAGCGTCGCGTACAGGGTGGTGGACTTTCCCGAGCCGGTCGGCCCCGTCACGAGTATCTCCCCGTACGGCTTCTTGAAGGACTCCTGGAAAAATTGGAAGTTGTGGTCCGAGAAGCCGAGGTCTGAAAGGTCCAGCAGCACGCTCGACTTGTCCAGGATCCGCATCACGATCTTCTCCCCGTGCACGGTGGGAAGCGTCGCAACACGGAGCTCGATCTGCCTGCCTTGAATCGAAACGGTGATCCGGCCGTCCTGGGGGATACGGCGCTCGGCAATGTTGATCTCGGCCATGATCTTGAGACGGCTGGTCATTCCCGCCTGCACGGACTTGGGCGGGCTCATGACCTCGTGCAGCACCCCATCGATCCGGTAACGAACCCTCACACCGCGTTCTTCGGGCTCGATGTGAATGTCCGAGGCGCGGTCGTTCACCGCCTGAGTGATGAGCAGGTTGACGAGCTTGATGATCGGGGCGTCGTCCGCGCCGCCGGAGGCAAGCTGTGCCTCGAGATCGCCCTCCGCCTTGCCGAGGTCGGCGGCGGCCTCCTCGACCAGCGACTCGGCGGCGCTATCGAGGCGATAGTAACGGTTGATGGCGGCCGCCACGTCGGCGCGAGTGGCGACCACCTGGCGCACTTCGCGCTTGGACAATGCCCGGATGTCGTCCACCGCCACGACGTTGGCCGGGTCCGCCATTGCGATGACGAGCCGGCCGCGCTCGAACGCAATGGGGATGAGGTTGTGTCGGCGAGCCACCGTCTCCGGCACCATCGCCACCGCGCTCTGATCGATCTTGGTCTCGGTGAGGTCGACGAAGCCGAGGTTCAGCTGCTCGGCCAGTATCGAGAACACCGCGCCCTCGGGGACGAGTTTTTCCTCGATGAGAAAGCGGACCAGGGCCTGCTTCTTCTCCGCGGCCGCACGGCGCGCGCTCTCTAGCTGCTCTACAGAGAGAAACCCGCGAGCCAACAGCAGCTCGTGTAGCTGCCCTCCCGAAGCCCTTACCGACACACCTACCCCTTTCGAACGAATCCGGCCGGAACCGGTCCGTTGCAGAAGAAACCCTCACAGGAAGACCGGCGGGAAATTGCGAGAGTCCTCACGGACTTATCGACCCGCACGAAGTCGAGTTGAAGGGTGATGCTGCGGTTACGTGGGGAGATGGGGCGTTTTCGGCCCGCGAGCGCGGTCCCGACTCGCAAGTGGGATGGCTAGTAGATGCGGCGGGCGAGGTTGCGGATCCGGCGCTCGATGAGGGTTTGGTTCGACACCGGAACCGTGCGGCCGTCGTCGAGGATCAACGTCACCAGCGGGAGAGCCGGTCTCCCACCCACGAAGGAGCGGGCCAAAGCGCAGGCGTGTCGTACCTGGGGATCGTCACCAGTGAACGTATCGGCGCTGCCGTCGGAGAAGGCAACGGTCACCGAGGGTCTTCTCAGACCGTGCCGGGATTCTGACCCGGCCTCCTCAACCACCCTTTGCTTCCCCTTCAACCCGCTGTAGGCGCTCTTGCACCGCGACGAAGATCCGAAGCAGCAGTGCCTTCACGTCGGCACGGTGGCGCGGATCACAGGCCAGCACGGGCACCCCCGGGCCGATCCCGAGCCCCACCCGTACTTCCTCGAGCAGGAGTTCGGAGCCACCCTCGACACGGTCGAGATGCGTCACCCCTACACAGAACGGTACGTCCGCGTAGTGTCTGAAGGTCTCGAGGATCGCGCGAGCCTCCGTCGCCGAGCGATCATCCCCGGCGTGGACCAGGAGCACCAGGCCGACCATCCCATCTGCAACCGCGCTCCATATGTCCTCGAAGCGACGCTGTCCGGGCGTCCCAAAGATGTGGATGGAGGCACCGTTGGCGAAGGAAATGCGACCGAAATCCATCGCCACGGTGGTGGTGCTCTTGATCGCGCTGAGGTGGTCGGTCACCTTGCGCTCGGTCGCCAGGACGGCGACCTCTGAGATGGTGGCGATGAAGGTCGTCTTGCCCGCCGCAAAGGGCCCGGCCACAACGACCTTGACCGGGCGGGCCCGGCTCTCGAAGTCGTGGTGGTGATAGGCGATGCTGGCACGGCGCCCGGCCGTCATCGGTAGCGAGGTGCTTGCGCCCCGATCACAGACTATTGAGCCCGTCGATCAGCTTGGCCACAAGCTCTGAGTCGATCTCCTCGTCCTCCTCGACTCGCTTTGTCTTGCGCGATCCTCCAGCGGATCGCTTGCGATCGTCTGAGCCGTCGTCCGGCGCATCCGCCGGCGCTTGACCCCCGGCGGGGTCCTCCAGGGCCTCCCGGCTCATGAGCTCACCAGGGCCGGGCTCGTCGAAGCTCGTGACCGCCGGATCGGGATCGGAGAACCATTGCGACGCCTCCGGAGGAGGTTCCACCGGCAGCAGAAAGAACTCAGGATCCTCGATGACGCCCGCGCCGGACGCGTCTTCGGGAGTGAAGCTGCTACCCGACCACCCGAACCCTCTGCGGCCCTCGCCGGAGGCCGCGCTCGGGCCGAGCCCGCGACCCGTGTGGGCCAGACCTCGCTTCGTCCTGAGCTCGATGAGGCCGGCGCGAGCGAGGCCGTGGAGCACCTTGAAGGCGCGCTCGTCGTCGATGGTTGACCTGGAGGCGACCTCGGCGACGGTCCGGCGACCGTCCACGAGCACCAGGACGCCCCACTCCTCAGGTGCGATCGTTATACGAGCACCGGTCCTGGGCGCCTCGGCGGCCATGACCATGACTGCCTCGGGAGATGGAATCTGGTCCTGGATGAGTTCCATCTCGTCGAGCCTTCGGGAGGCTTCCATTATGAGATCCTCAACCGTGAGGTTTAGGGTTACCTCGGTGGCCACGGCCACATCGGGCTGCCACGAGAACTCGCCTCGGTCCCAGCGCATAAGGTCGAAAATAGCGTCCTCGATCTGCGCGCGCAGCGCATCCTCGAGCTGTGAGCTCGTGATCGCCCCCATCGATACCAATACATCACCGACCCGTTGCCCGCTCTCTGCGTGCAAATCGAGCGCCTCCATCAGTTGGCGTTCGGTCAACAGTTCCAGTGAGATGAGCTTGCGCCCCAGCGGTGCCCGCAGAAGACTCGAAGTCGCGAAGTAGATACCGCCGGCCCGGAAGTAGACATGGCCTCGGCCCGCACGGCGTATGACGTCGAGCCGGCCCGTTTTTTGGGAACGCGAGAACAGCCGGAACAGCTCCGGCAACATGAACCCATCGAGGCTTCCCTTCAACAACGCATCGCTCCGTCGCTACCTCCAGCTCGGCGCGGGCTCGGACTCCGCGGGCTCGGACTCCGCGGGCTCGGCCGTCTCGGCCTCCTCGACGGGAGACTCTTGGGACGAATTCTGGGAGCGGCGCTGATGCCACCCTGCTGCGGGGGCCTCGCGGTCGGTGGGCGGGTCCTCAGCGCCGTCCTCACTCGCCTCCTGCTCGCCGGCCGCCGCCGAAGAGCTCTTGGCGTCCCACGCGGCCGGGTCGGCCTCTGCCGCCCCCCCGGGGACGGAGAAATCGCTGCCGCGGGGGTGCTCGGCGGCAACGGCGTCATCGCGTTCGGCTGCGACGGCGTCATCAGGTTCGGCTGCTCCGACCGCGCTTGTCCCTGCCGGGATCCCGGTTTCCGGCGCCGCGGGTTGCAGCTTCGCCGTCCCCGACTGCCAGTCGCTGGACCCCGACTCCCAGATCCGCTCGGGAGGCGCCGGGGGCACGCCGGGTTCGGCGGAAGTGGCAAAGGCTTCTGGATCCCCTATGGCGGCGGCATCGACTACGATCTCGGTCTCGAGCGTCGTTCCACCCGGCTGCCTGAAAGACCCGTCCATCACCGCGGCGATGCTCTCCACCGCTTTTTTCATCTCGAACAACACCAGACCGACTTTGGCATCGTGCGAGGTCACGGCCACGAGAACGGCGCTGGGTCCCGCCGCCATCAATAGGACATAGCCGCGCTCGCCTTCGACCAGGACCTGCGCCAGCTCGCCTCGGTTGAGGTTGTGTGCGGCCCGCTCCCCGAGGGTGAGCAGAGAAGCACTCATCGCCGCGAGACGATCCTCTTCGACATCGGGAGGCAGCGCCGACGCCATGGGAAGCCCGTCGGGGCTCACGACCGCGGCGGCCTCGACCTCCCAGGAGACGTCGAGGAATTCGTTCAACGCAGCTGCCATCGCTTCGGCCTTGGTCACCGGGCCCTCCTTCATGCGCGCTCGTCGGCAGCCGGTCGCAACCTTGCCCCAGTGGAATCGGCTGATCGTGCTGCCGAATTGAGCAGGGAGGTTACAAAGGATCGGCTCACATCCACCCCCTGTGGCGAACGATTTCCCAACGATACTCTTTAAGCGATCCGGGCGTCCGGCCCCTCTCGCTTCCCGACGCCTAAACGTACCGCTCGCGGAGGGGGAGTCTCGCGGTGCACTACATCGTTCCCGTCGGCGCCCGCCCGACTTTGCCCGACCTGCTAAAGACCCTCCTAAAAACGCACGATAAATGAGTCTGTCGAGTCACCCAAGGCGACAATCTTTCTCGCGACCCTCCAGCGGATCGCTGGAGCGCTCTGGAGTGACCGGCGAGATGGGGGACGCCGTGCTGCGAGCCCGGCTCGCTCTTGCGCCGTCCCAAAGCTGCGGGCAGGACGCCACGCCAGGGAAAGGACGCCGAATGTTTCTGAACGGGAGCCTGGAGAACTTTTCGGTGGCGGACATTCTCCAACTCCTCTCGTTCTCTAAGCAGACGGGAGCACTTCACGTAGCCGGAGATGTCACCGGCGTCCTCTACTTCGACGACGGCGAGGCCTACTTCGCCACGAAGGAAGGTGCCGGGCCGCTCGAGGACACCGTCGCCGCCGCCGGCATTTCCCGGGAAGACTGGAATGCTGCCCTCGAGACTGGCGGGCAGAGCCATGCCGCCGGTCAAGCGCTCAGGGAACGCGGGGTGGCCGCCGATCTGATCGGCTACGTCGTACATCACATCGTCTCCGACGCCACGTTCGAGCTGATGCGCATGCCGCGGGGCGGGGGATCGTTCGATTTCCGCGTCGGCGAGAAGCACGCGGTGGGCCCGGTGCACAAGCTCAGAGTCGACGAGCTGGTCGCCGAGGTGAGAGACCGGCTCGCCGAATGGAACGCTATCTCGGAGTTCATCTCTTCGCCCTCAGACGTTGTGTCGGCCCCCACCGAGCTGGTGCAGGAGTCGGTCGAGCTGACGGTGAGCCGGGAACAGTGGGCGCTGCTGGTGGCGACGATCCGCAACGATCGTGCCACCGTCTCAGAGCTGTCGCGCGAGACGGGTCGCTCAGAGGCCGAGGTTGCGGGCGCGCTGCACCCTCTCATCGGCTCCGGTCTCATGGAGGTCGAGGCGCGCGGCGAGCCCGCTGATTCGTTTGACTCTCCCCCCGGCTCCGATTCCTCCGAATCAGACTATGCAGCCGAGGTACTGCTGGAGGCCACCGGACCGGCGTCCCTGGCACCGGCGCAGGGAGAGTTGTCCTGGTGGGGCGACCAACCGGCAGACGAAACGACCCTCTCCTGGGAACCCCTGGAGCCTCAACCCGAGTCACCGGGTGGTCCACTCGAGGGGCTACCGAGTGATCAAACCGAGGGGCTACCGAGTGATCAAACCGAGGGGCTACCGAGTGATCAAACCGAGGGGCTACCGAGTGATCGAACCGAGCCGGAGATACTCGAGCCGTCCGGCTCGGAGCCTGACGAGTGGAGATTCGAAGGCGATTCTGCCGAGCAGGAGCCGGGTGGCGATTCGGAGGCCTGGTTGCCCGCCGTGCCCGAGTTAGCCCCGGAGGAAACTGCTCTGTGGAGCGAGCCGGAGACGGTGGACTCGCTCGACACCTCTCGGCCCCTGGCCGAGCCCGGACAAACCGAAGAGACTGAAGCCGGCGACGCCCTCAGCGAAGCAGCCGAAGCCGAGAGCCCACTCTGGGACCTCGAAGGTCCCAGAGTGGATTCCGAGGAGAGGCCGGCTGAAGAGCAGCACGATGAGCTCCCCCTTTCTCCAGCCGAGACCATCGACGTGGGACAGCCCGAGGTCGAGAGCGCGGGATTCAGGACTCTGGCTCTGCAGGAGCTGCGGGATCTGGCCGGGACCGCCCCGGTCCAGACCGCTACGGGGCGTCCGACGAACTCAAAGAAGACCGCCGAGACCTCCGACGACAAACCGCCGGCGCAACCGAAAGTGCGTGCGCTGAAGCGGCTCATCGCCGCGGTCAGAGGCCTGTGACCGAGGCCGGCATGAGCAAACGAGAGGTAGTGACGATAAAGGTAGTCGTGACTGGACACTTCGCAGCCGGCAAGACGACATTGATCTCGACGATCTCAGAGATCCCTGTGCTCGCCACCGAGGCCGGAATCTCCGACGAGACATCCGAAACCAAGGACTACACGACCGTCACCATGGACTTCGGCAAGCTCACCGTGAAGGACGAGGACATGCTGGCGGAGCTCTATATGTTCGGGACGCCCGGGCAGGATCGCTTCGACTTCATGTGGGACGTGCTTGCGGAGGGAATGGACGGCTACATCGTTATGACCGACCTGTCGCGCGGCGAGCAAGCGCTAGACGAGGCCGCCGCCATCCTCGAGCATTTTCGCGGCATCTCAGAAGTTCCCTTCATCATCGCCGCAAATCGCGGCGCGAGCCATCCCGAGTTGCTCGGACGTCTCCACGAAATCATGCGAGGTGGTCCCGACGTCACCATCGTTCCTTGCGAAGCGATCGACAAGGAGTCGGCCAAAGAGGTTCTGCTGGTGTTGCTGATAAAGGTACTCACGGCGCTCGCAGACGACGCCGAAGTAAGCGTCGCCTAGACCACAGGCCAGGCTCTAAGAGAAGGATCGCGCCATGAATAATTCGAGTTTGATCGATAGCACCGGGCTTCAAGAAGCCAGCACACTGGCGCGGCGTTACTGGAACACGTTCGAGCGCGACCCCAGTGTAGGACGGGCCATGGCGGGAGGCAACACAGTGGTGATCGTCGACGCTCAGGCGCTGGCGATTACGCTCCCCAAGGTACTGGACGACCTGCTGGGAGGTGCGGGGGCCGAGCTCTCGATCTACGGTTTCGGTAAGTCCTACGGATTGGCCGCGGCACAGCATTTTGGAACCTGGGCTCGATCACAGGGCGCGTCGGAGCATTGCGCCGGGTGTGGCGCTCTCTTTTGGCCCATGCACATCGGCCTGGCGGCGCGCATTACCGTGTTGGAAGCTCACACAGAGCCGCACGTATTGCTGCTTGTGGAGATCCATCACGGGGTCTTGAGCGAAGTGCGCATCGGCGCCGGGCTCGACACCAAACCCGCACGCATGCTGGTGTCGGGAGTCGTTTCCGGCGCACTCACACAGAGGTTCGGACAGCCTCTTGACGCGCGTGAGCTGTCCGGAAACGAAAGCACCTACCGCGTGGTGGTGGCGCCGCCGGCTGGGCTGGCACAAGATCTAGTCGATCCGAAGTTGAGCGCGCCGACGAGCTCCTTTACGGGCGCCCTCGTGATCGAAGCCTGAGAAAATATGACCGATCCAGAACGGTTTCATCAGGCGATCAAGGCCCTTCGTTCCTCGGTCGACGGAATTCAGGGGGTGATGATCGCGTCCTCCGACGGGCTCATGCTTGCGCACGACGTCGCAGAGGAAGAGTCGCCACGCACGGCCGCCATGGCCGCTACTGCCCTCGGCCTGGGCCGGCGAATCGTCCAGGTCTTCGAGCAAGGCCACTTCGAGGAGACCCTGACGCGAGGCAGCGACGGCTACCTGGTTGTCTACGCGGCCGGGAACAAGGGAGTTCTGGCCGTGGTGGCCCCTGCCAAGGTGAATCTGGGGCTTCTACACCATGAGGCACGCCGCATCGCAGCGCACATCGCCGACATCATCGGCTGATCCACCGCGCCGCGCCTTCTGCCATTGCTCGAGTGCCGGGGTATCGCCCTTATGACTACGGAACAGGTGCGGGCGTGCCGATTTACCGGTCTTGAGTACAGGGAACCGCTCACAAGAACCGCCAGCCGTTCGAGCCTCTAAGAGCGAGTCGGTCAAGTCAAAGATGAGGGCCATGAGCGACCTGGGGCTCGACGACAGGGTCGAAGATATCGTGATCACGTTGGACACCCAGGTACATCTCATCCGCCCTATAGGCCATGCCGACGGCGACGGACTGTTCGTACACGTGGCGTTGGACAGATCCGCCAGCAACCTCGTCATCGCTCGACGCGACCTGCACACCATCGAGGACGTTCTGCTCGCACAGGTTCGAAAGGCATATCGCGTGCCGCCCCGAGGCGAACCGGAGCAGTGCTATGCCGCTTGCCGGCGATGCAATAGCGAAATCTTGGAGATGTTGGTCATAGTCAAGTATTGAGCACAGTTGCCGACAAATAACGACTAGAGCCCTTCTGGGGCCAGGAGTCTAGCAACAGGAGGGATTTGCCGCATGGGTAACGTCGCAGACAGCCTCAAGGCCGCTATGGAGATCAGCGGAGCGCTGGGCGTGGCGCTGGTCGACCACGGCAGCGGCATGACGCTCGGAACCGACGGCGGCGGCCCTACTCTCGACCTCGAGGTTGGCGCAGCAAGTATCACCGAGGTGGTCAGGGCCGAGACCAAGACCATGTCCAGGCTGGGGCTCGATGACAAGATCGAGGACATCCTCATTACCCTGGGCTCCCAGATTCACCTGATCCGCCTCATGTCCAGCGAAGGTGGGGAGGGCCTGTTCCTCTACGTGGTACTCGACAGGAGCAAGGCCAACCTGGCCATGGCCCGCCGCGAGCTTCAGAACATCGAGCGCGGCCTCACCATCTAGCCGCACCAGATCTCACCGATGGAGGCCCGGGCGGAGCCCGGGCTTCGTCGCGTCTGCGGTGCCGAGTCGTCGAGTGAACTGATCTCAGGCGGCCGACCGCGTCCGCATGGATTCGTGGAGTGATCCTCGCCCGTCCCCACCGGGCCTGAAGCGAATATCAGTGTTAGGGAGGTTCACATATGAGTGTGGTCGGATGCTCCTATATGGTCATCTAAGTGCCACTCGGCGCTGCGGCCCGCTCCATGTCCTCCAGCGGCGGCTCGAGGCCCGTCCAGATTCGCACCGAGGCCGCCGCCTGGTGCACGAGCATGCCAAGCCCGCCTACAGCCACCGCACCTTCGGCGCGCGCTCGTATGAGCAACTCCGTCTCGGCCGGGACATAGACGAGGTCGACGACGACCTGGCCGGGCTCGAAGCGGACGCCTCCGAACGGACTGTCTCCCTCGGCACCTACCGGCGTCGCGTTGACGACGACGCCCGCAGCGGCTATGGACTCCTCCCTCCGCTTCCACGACGACGGCCGCGCCCCTCTTGCGAGCCCGGCAACGGCTTCGGCGGCCTCGGGGCGGCGGGCACAGACGGCGATGTTTCCGGCACCCATCTGATCCAGCGCCCGCACCACCGATCGCGCCGCTCCCCCCGCCCCCAGCACCAGCGCACTGCGGCCGGCGACCTCGGCCCCTGCCTGTTGCAGAGATGCGGCGAAGCCGGAGATGTCGGTGTTGTGGCCCACCAGGGCATCGCCCACGCGCGCGATCGTGTTAACTGCGCCGAGGCTGCGGGCGTCGGCGGAGACCTCGTCCAGCAGCGGCATCACCCTGCTCTTGTGAGGCATGGTGACGTTAGCCCCCACGGCTCCCAGGGTCCTGAGCCCGTCGACCGCAGCGGCGAGGCGCCCCGGGGGGACGGGCCAGGCCAGATAGATCCAGGGGATGCCCAGCGCCCCGAAGGCAGCGGTGTGGATTACCGGCGACAGGGTGCTGCTCAGAGGCCATCCCAGGACTCCGAGGAAGCCCGGGTGAGTCAGGTCCGGGAGCCCCTCTCTCAGCAGGACAGCTCCTGGTAAGCGGCCTTGTTGCTAAGGAAATCGTCGTAGGAGACGCTGAAAGCGTGGGCGCCGCGGCAGTTCTTGAGCACGTAATAGAGCCAATCACCCTCGAGCGGGCGGGCGGCGGCCTCGAGCGAGGCCAGTCCCGGCGCCCCGATCGGCGTGGGGGGCAGTCCCGCCACCACCCGAGTGTTGTAGGGCGAGTCGACCGCAAGGTCTGATTCGGTCAGCTCGCGCTTGTGCTCGCCGAGCGCGTAATTGACGGTGGCGTCGATGCCCAGTGGAATGCCCTGCTGCAGGCGGTTGTAGATCACCCGTGCGATCTTGGCGCGTTCGGAGTCGAGCATGGCCTCGGCCTCGATCATGGAAGCGACGACAACCGCCTGGTAGAGGCTCACACCGGTTCCCTGCACCTCGGAGAAGTCAACCGACGCTGCTCGCCGCTCGAACTCCGTGACCATCCGTACGGCCACGCTGCGAGCATCGTCCTTTCGGACGACCTGGTAGGTCGAGGGCCAAATCAGGCCCTCGAGCGTATCGACGCCCTTCGGCTGTAGCCGGGAGCGGACCTTGCCGGAGGTGGCCAGTCGCGTGAACTTGTCCCCTGAGATGTCCGTGAGCTTCTCGAGAGTGGCTGCGAAATCTTCGATCCATGACCCCTCGGGAAAAGTGACGGTGATGAAGCTCTGCTCGGGACCCTCTAGCAGTGCCTGCAGGGCCGACCTGGCACTCAGCCCCTTGGGGAGCTCGTAGCGCCCCGCCTGGATGTCCTCGGCCCCGCCCTCGATGTTCAACGCGAGGCGAAATCCGAGCGCGGACGGAACCACCCCGGAAGTTTCGAGCAGTTCGCTCACCTCGGCCCCCGAGGCGCCCTGGGGGATCCTGACCTCGGTGGACCCGTGGGGACGGCTGGCGCCCCACAGGCCGATCGAGCGAAGATAGAAGAAGCCGCCGGCGGCGGCGAGCCCCGCAAGCAGCGCAACCACTACCAAGAACCTCAGCAGGCGGCCGCCCCGGCTCACGAACGGGGGCGCGCGTCGAGGAAGCCCTGCAATATGGCCTGGGCCGCGACCGCGTCCCGGAGCTTCTTGCGGCGCGGGGCCGACGCGCCCGCGGCGCGTAAGGCACGCTCGGCCACGACGGTGCTGAGGCGCTCGTCGTGCAGGCGCACTTCCACTGGAGCAGTGACCCTCAGGCGCTCGGCGAAGGCCTCGGCGGCGAGGGCCTGGGGGCCGCGATGGCCGGAAAGGCTCAACGGCATTCCCACGACGATCAGCGTCGCGCCGATCTCTTCACAGACGCCGACAATGCGCGCGATCGGATCGATGCGGGCCGCGTCGATGACCTCCAGGGGCCGGGCAAAGCGTGTCTCGAGGTCCCCGGCGGCGAGCCCGACCCGGCGCGTACCGAGGTCGACCCCCAGGATCATCCCCGCAGCGCGCGGCGCGCAGCCTCCGCGACCGCCTCGATCGCCTCCGGCAGGCGCTCGGCGCGAGGCCCTCCCGAGATCGCCAGCTCGGGCTTGCCGCCGGCTCCTCCGCCCAACAGCTCGCCGCCCTTTCCCAGAAGAGCACGGGCCGAAAGGCCCTTTTCGACGAGATCCTTGGTCGCCGCCGCCACCAGGTTGGCGCGGTCCTGCGTCGCGCTGCCCAGGACGATGACCCCCGATCCAAGCCGCCCCCTCAGGCTCTGTGCCAAAGCCCGCAGAGCGTCGACGCCCAGGTCCCGGCGCGCCACCACGAGGAGGCTGCCGTTGCACTCGACCGCAGCTTCGACCAGTGCCTGGGCGTCCTGATCCTGGCCCGTGCGCTCGACCTCTTGGAGGCGGCGCTCCATCTCCTTCGTCGCGGCCTGCAGCTTCTCCACACGCTCGGCCACGTTGTCGGGCGCCACCCGCAACAGCTCGGCCGCGCGCTGAAGCTCACTTGCCTTTGCCTCCAGGTAGGCGATCCCGTCGCGGCCGACCAGGGCCTCGACGCGACGAAGGTTGGAGCCGACAGAGCCCTCGTGCGTGAGCACCGCCACACCGATCCGGCTGGTGTGGGGTACGTGAGTGCCGCCGCACAACTCCTTGGAGTAATCGCCGATCTCCACCACCCGCACGAAGTCGCCGTACTTCTCGCCGAAGATGGCCATGGCCCCGGAGGATCGGGCGAATTCGTAGGTGGTCTCGAAGGCTATCACCGAACCGTCCTGGAGCACCCTGGCCTGAAGCTCTGCTGAGATGTCCGCGATCTGGGTGTCGGAAAGCGCCTCGAAGTGCGCGAAGTCGAAGCGCAGCCTGCCCGGCTCAACCAGTGAGCCCGCCTGAGTGGCGTGGGGGCCGATCTGCTTTCTGAGGATGTAGTGGAGTACGTGGGTTGCGCTGTGGGCGCGCTCGGCCCCGGCACGGCGCGCCTTGTCCACCTCGAGAGTCACTGCGTCGCCGGTGGCGATGGTCCCTTCGGTGACCTCGACCCGGTGAGCGGTGACGCCAGGAGCGATCCGGCGGGTGTCGAGCACGCGTCCGATTCCCGAAGGTGCCCGGACCAATCCCATGTCTCCCACCTGCCCGCCGCCCTCCGCATAGAACACGGTTCGATCGAAGAGCAGGTCGGCTGTCTCGCCTGCGTTCGCGGCCGGGAGCACGTTCCTCTCGGCCACTACACCGACGACCTCTGCGTCGGCATGGAGGTGCTCGTACCCGATGAACTCGGTCTGCCGCGCGCCTTGGAGGATGTCCGAGAGCACCGTGGAAGCCGCTTCGCCGCCTGTGTGGCGCGCTTCTCTTGCCCTGCGGCGCTGCTCGTCCATGAGCTCGTCGAAGCGAGCCTGATCTACTCCCAGGCCCGACTCGCGGGCGATCTCTGTGGTCATGTCGATGGGGAAGCCGAAGGTGTCGTGGAGGAGAAAAGCCACATCACCGGGCACGGCCGCGGCCTCCTGAGAGCGGCCCTCGGAGATGGCGCGCTCGAGCAACCCAAGGCCCTGGCGCAGGGTGGCGCCGAAGCGCTCCTCCTCCTTGGCGGCGATCTCCATGATGTGGTCGCGCCGCTCGTTGAGCTCCGGGTAGGCGTCTCGCATCAGCTCGATGCAGCGCTCAGCCAGCGGGGCCAGCAGCGGAGCTTCGAACCCCAGAAGTCGTACGTGGCGCAGAGCGCGGCGCATGATCCGTCGCAGCACGTAGCCGCGCTCTTCGTTCGAAGGCCGCACGCCGTCGGCGATCATGAATGTCAGCGAGCGGGTGTGGTCTGAGAGGATCCGAAGTCCCACGTCGGAGCGCGCATCCTTGCCGTAGACGATGCCGGTGAGCGCGGCCGCCTCATCGATGAGCCCCAGCAGCACGTCGGTCTCGAACACGGTCTCGACTCCCTGCAAGAGCATGGTCGTGCGCTCGAGGCCGAGACCGGTGTCGATGTTCTTCTGGGGCAGCTCCGCGATCGGCTCGATGGCGTCGTTGCAGTCGTTCTGCATGAACACGAGATTCCAGAACTCGAGATAGCGCTCTTCGTTGTCGTCGGGACCCTTGGGTGAGGCGTCGCCGTAGTGGGGGCCGCGGTCGATGAAGATCTCAGAGCACGGACCGCAGGGCCCCGCCTCGCCCATCGACCAAAAGTTGTCGGCCCTGCCCCGGTAGATGATCCGCTCCGGGCTCACGCCGACGGCGTCGGCCCATATCTCCCGAGCCTCGTGGTCGGTCTCGAAGACCGTCACCCAAAGCAACTCCGGGTCCATCCCGAAGCCCTCGGTTACGAGCTCCCAGGCCCATTTCGACGCCTCCGTCTTGTAGTAGTCGCCGAAGGAGAAGTTGCCGAGCATCTCGAAGAAGGTGAGGTGGCGTGCGGTCTTGCCGACCTCCTCGAGGTCGTTGTGCTTGCCTCCTGCCCGCAGGCACTTCTGAGCCGTGACCGCCCTCTTGTGGGGCGGCGTTTGTCGACCAAGGAAATAGGGTTTGAACTGGTTCATCCCGGCATTGGTGAGCAGCAGCGTGGGGTCGTCCGGGACAAGCGACGACGACGCCACTCGCTCATGGCCGCGCTCAGCGAAGAACGCAAGAAAGCGCTCGCGTATCGTCCCGGAGTCCATGCCATTCACGACCCCAGGTTACGACTTCGGGGGCCGGGGGCTTAGTAGCGGGACTAGGTGCGGGCTCGGTTGCTTTCGAGCCGCTGGTTGATCTTGTCGAGCATGGTCCCGGTGATCGCGTTCGGCGTCAGCTGCGAACGTTTCTGACGCAGCCAGCGGTCCGCCTGCAACGCACCCATCGCCCCCAGCACTATCCAGAACAGTCGTCTCAGCATGGGCTCACCCTAACGGTTCGGAGAGCCGACCGGCCCTTTTGACCTCGAGATCCCGGGCTAAGTCCTGCTCCCGGCCCGCAATGGGAGCGTAATAACGGCGGTCCCTCAGCTCGTCGGGCAGGTATTGCTGCTCCGACCAGCCCCCCTGTTCGTGCGGATAGCTGTAGCCGCGGCCCGCGCCCAAAGAGCGCGACGCGCCCGAGTGAGCGTCGCGCAGGTGGGTCGGGACCGGCAGGGGGCCCGATGCCCTGACGTCCTCCTGTGCCTTCCATATCGCCATCGCCGAGGCGTTGGACTTGAGGGCCAGGGCCAGATAGGCGGCGGACTGCGACAGGTTGAGCTGGGCTTCGGGCAGGCCGACGAACTCCAAAGCGTGGTGAGCGGCGACGGCCACCTGCAATGCAGTGGGGTCGGCGTTACCGATGTCCTCGGAGGCGAATATCACCATGCGCCGGGCGATGAAGCGGGGGTCCTCGCCGGCGTCCAGCATGCGGGCGAGCCAGTAGACCGCGGCATCGGGGTCCGAGCCGCGCATCGACTTGATGAAGGCCGAGATCACGTCGTAGTGCCAGTCCCCCGCCTTGTCGTAAGGAAGAGCCCGGCGCTGCAGCGCCTCCTCGGCCGCCGGGAGGTCGATCACTCCCGAAGAGGTTGCGGCGATCGTGGCGGCGGCCTCGAGAGCGTTGAGCGCAGCCCGGGCATCGCCCCCGGTGCGCGCGGCGATGTGATCGATGGCCTCGGGGGCTGCTTCGACGCCGAGCTTGCCGAGCCCTCTGTCCGAGTCGGCCAGGGCGCGGCGCAGCAACTCGATCACCTCCTGATCCCCCAGCGCCTCGAGGCGGAACAACAGGCTCCGGGACATCAGCGGCGAGTTGACCTCGAACGAGGGATTCTCTGTGGTGGCTCCGACGAGAATGATCCAGCCGTTCTCGACTGCCGGGAGCAGAGCGTCCTGTTGGGACTTGTTGAAGCGATGGATCTCATCCAGGAACAACAGGGTCCTGATTCCCTGCTGTGCGAGCCGGTCTTTTGCCTGGGCGATGACCTTGCGGACGTCCGCCACTCCCGACGACACCGCCGACATCGGCTCGAAGTGAGCTTTGGAGGCTCCCGCGATGATGTGCGCCAGCGTCGTCTTGCCGGAGCCCGCCGGCCCCCACAGGATGATCGAGGAGATCTCGCCGGAGTCGATCAGGGCCCTCAAGGCCCGTCCTCCGGCGAGGAGGTGGCGTTGGCCGTGGACCTCGTCGAGCGTCTGGGGCCGCATGCGGGCGGCGAGGGGGGCGTAGTCGGCGAAACGGTCGCTGAGAGAAGATTCGAACAGGTCCATGTGCCCATCGTAGGCCGATCTTCTCCACCTCAGCAGCGTCTAGCGCTCTTTTCGTGGTGAAGATCAAGGTTGTGGCGCGCGTCACTAATCGCCAAGGCCATATCGACTTGACTGGACCCATGCAAACCCAACTTGACCTGGCGTGCATGGAACTCGCCGCCACCCAGCATTGGTTGATAACCCGGGACCAAGTGCTCGACCTGGGGCTATCCCGACACGCGCTGGACCGGCGCCGGAGGTCTGGGCTCCTAATTCCGTTGTTCTCCGGCATTTATCGAGTTGCCGCCGCCCCTCAGTCGTGGCCGCAATACCTCCTGGCAGCTTGCTTGTGGGCACCGGGAGCAGCTTCGCATCGGAGCGCATTGATGCTCCATGGAATCGAGGGCTATTCGGGCGAGGTCGTCGAGGTAACGTCCACCGCGCACCGGGTTTCCAGTGAGCGGGCCTGCATCCACCAAGCCTCGAGCCTGCTCCCTAGCGATGTCATGCGAGTCGGCCCGATCCCCACGACCACTCCTACCCGCACGCTGCTCGACGTTGGTTCCGTCTTGTCCGCAGCACGGCTCGAGGAAGCCGTCGACTCAGCGCTGCGTCGGCGCCTGACAACACTCGATCGCCTCTGGGCGAGTATCGAGAGAGTAGAGCGCCGCGGCAAGAGGGGGCCGGCCGCACTTGCCAAGCTGCTCGACGCGCGCGGAGATATGGCTCCCACCGACAGCGCCCTGGAAACGCGGTTGAGCCGGTTGTTGAGGCGCCATCGCTTGCCGCAACCACAACGCCAGGTGGAGGTACGGGACAAACGAGAGTTCATAGGCCGCCTCGACTTCGCTTATCCCGAGCTCATGATTGCCATCGAGGTGCAGTCTTACCGGTGGCACTCGAGCCGGGCTGCGTGGCGCAAGGACATAGAGCGGCTCAACCGGCTGCAAGCACTGGGCTGGATCGTAATCCAGGTCACGTACGAGGACCTTGAACGCCGCCCCGAGTCGGTGGTGCGGCGCATCCGGGACGCGATCAACGTCCGAAAAGCGGAAGATCACCACCACAGCAGCGCTCCGCGCTCCTCTCGTGGTTAAGAACCTCCGTCGGGGTCGGCGGGCGTCCACCTGACCCGAAGCTGTCTTGCCGCGCGCGCCTCATCCGGGCGCCGAACGGGCGTCGTGATCGGGGCGGAGCGCAGAAGCTCGGGATCGCCCTCGGCCTCGTCTGCAATCTGGTTCAGGGCGGCGGCGAGCGAGTCGAGCGTCTCCTTCGACTCCGTCTCGGTCGGCTCCACCATAAGAGCCTCCTCGACGACCAGAGGAAAGTAGATGGTCGGCGGATGGAAGCCAAAGTCGATGAGTCGTTTGCATACGTCCGTGGCGCGCACACCGAGCCTCTTTAGCCGCGCTGCGCTGGAGACAAACTCGTGCATGCACGGCCCGGGGTAGGCCGTAGGGAATGCTTCCTCGATGAGTGCCCGCAGATAGTTGGCGTTGAGGACCGCACGCTCAGCCACCTGCCTCAGCCCTGCCGGCCCCAGCGAACGCAGGTAGCAGTAGGCACGAAGGTTGATGCCGAAGTTTCCGTGGAAGGAGTGGATGCGCCCTATCGACCGCGGGCGGTCGTGGTCCCAGCTCCAGCGCTCGGCTCCCTCATCCCACTCGAGGACGGGAGACGGCAAGAATGGTTCAAGCCGCTCCACCACTCCCAGCGGGCCGGAGCCGGGCCCGCCGCCCCCATGGGGTGTTGCAAACGTCTTGTGGAGGTTCAGGTGGACGATGTCGAAGCCCATGTCGCCGGGCCGCACGAGTCCTACTATCGAGTTGAAGTTGGCGCCGTCGTAGTAGAGCAGCCCACCCGCGTCATGAACCGAAGTCGCAATCTCTGCGATGTCCCGCTCGAAGAGCCCGAGCGTGTTGGGGTTCGTGAGCATCAGGCCGGCGACATCGTCCGCGAGCGCTTCTCTGAGCGCGCCCAGGTCGACGAGGCCGCGCTCGTCCGAGGGCGTCTCGTGGGCCTCGAACCCCGCGAGCGTGACGCTCGCGGGGTTCGTCCCGTGGGCCGAGTCAGGGATGATCACGCGCCTGCGGGGATCGCCCGCAGCGTCGTGGTAGGCGCGCATGATCAGCAGGCCGGTGAGCTCGCCCTGTGCGCCCGCTGCGGGCTGGAAGGTCATGCGAGCCATCCCGGTCGCCTCGCAGAGGGCAAGCTCCAGCGTTCCGAGTAGTTCGAGCGCCCCCTGCACGAGGTCGTCGTCCTCGAAGGGGTGCAGGTCCCGCATGCCCGGCAGCGAGGCAGCCTCCTCGGAGAGCTTGGGGTTGTACTTCATCGTGCAGGAACCGAGCGGGTAGGCGCCGACGTCGATCGCCCAGTTGCGCTGGGAAAGGCGCGTGTAATGGCGAACGAGATCGAGCTCGGAGAGCTCGGGGAGGTTCGGCGGCTGCGCGCGCCTGTGCGCCTCGGGCAAGAGCTCCTCGAGGCTGGGGCCGTCGACGTCCGCCTCCGGCAGAGACCAAGCTCGCCTCCCCGGGCGCGACAGCTCGAAGACCACCGGGAACTCTCCAGGCGAACGGGTGCCCGCTGATGCCTGCAGGGAACCACCAAGTGGGTCACTCATTTTCTATTGCGCGCCCGCCGAGCCGGCCACTGGCTATTGCGCGCCCGCCGAGCCGGCCACTGGCTCTTGCGCGCCCGCCGAGCCGGCCGCTGGCTCTTGCGCAAGCTCTTTCTCGATTGCCTCCGCGAGGCCTTCGATGTCCGCGCGCGTCCGTCGCTCCGTCACTGCGACGAGCAGGCAGTCGCCGAGGCCCTCGTACCAGCGGCCCAGCGCCGGCCCCACGAGGTAGCCGCGCCGAGCCAGTCCCCGGGCTATCTCGTCTGCCGCGCTCGGCAGCTGGAGGACCAGCTCTTTGAAGCGCGGCCCCGGAAACTTCACTCTGCAGCCGGGGATCTCCGCCAGTCTCTGCGCCGCGTAGGCAGTCCGCCGGACGCAGATCTCCCCTAGCCGGGCGAGACCTGCGGGCCCCAGCCAGCAGAGGTGAACGGCTGCCGCAAGCGCCATCAGCGTCTGATTGGTGCAGACGTTGGAAGTCGCCCGAGCCCGCCGGATGTGCTGCTCGCGCGCTTGGAGTGTGAGCACGAAGGCACGCCGGCCATCGCGATCAGTGGTCTCGCCGGAGATGCGTCCGGGCACCTGTCGCAGGAGCCGCTCGGAGGTGGCGAAGAGGCCGACGTAGGGCCCCCCGTAGGCGAGAGCGTTTCCGAGGGCGTGGCCTTCGGCCACAGCCACGTCGGCGCCCTTGTCGCCGGGCGCGGCAAGCACGCCCATGGAGGTGGGGTCGGTGACGGCGATGACAAGGCCCTCCCGCGGGTGGGTCTTTGCCGCCTCGGAGACATCTTCGAGGACGCCGAAGAAGTTGGGTGAGGCGACCACCAGCGCTGCCGCCCCGGCGGCATCGACCGCACCCCAATCGACCACCCCCCGTGTGGGGTCGAAGGCCACCGACTCGATGTCTAAACCTAAGCCCGATGTGTAGGTACTTAGGACGTCCCGATAATGCGGGTGGACCGTCGAGCCGACGACCACCCGCTCTCGGCCGGTGGCTCTCACCGCCAGGTTCACCGCTTCCACGAGTGCGTTGGCGCCGTCGTAGAGGGACGTGTTGGCGATCTCCATGGCGAAAAGCTCGCAGACAAGCGTCTGGAACTCGAACAACGCCTGCAGCACGCCCTGGGAGAGCTCTGCCTGATAGGGGGTATAGGAGGTTGCAAACTCGGCTCGGGAGGCGAGCGCCGAAACCGCAGCGGGAACATGATGGTCGTAGGCGCCCCCTCCGGCGAAGCAGACAAGACGCTCTGTCCCCTGCGAGCGGCCTGCGAGCTCAACCACATGAGCTCGCAGGGAGACCTCGTCGAGCGCTTCCGGCACCGCGAGGTCACGCCGGAGGCGCAGCTTCTCGGGCACCGGCTCGAAGAGCTCCTCGAGCCCAGACTTGCCCAATACCGAGAGCATCTCCTCGATGTCCTCGGTGGTGTGTGGAAGGAAGTCCACCCAGAGCCCCTCGCCCGATTGACTACTTACATACTTGGCTACTTATTGCTTTTAGTTAAAGCGCGCTCGATGAACGGCGGCTTCGCGATAGCGCCCTCGATGAGCCTTCCCCGTATTTTGATCGCGACCTCCGCTCCTGGCTCGGGGGCGGGAGCGGGCCCCAGGGCGAGAGCAATCCCGGTCCCGACGGTCGGCGAGAAGTTGCCGCTCGTGACCTCTCCCACCACGTCATCTCCCGCGATCACCTCGCAGCCGCGGCGCGGGACGCCTGGGGACGAGCAGCGCACCCCGAAGAGGCTTCGGGAGGGGCCGGAGCCTCGCACCGCAAGCAGGGCCTCACGACCCCGGAACGGTTGGTTCCAGGCGATCGCCCAACCGAGACCGGCTTCGAGCGGGTTGATCTCCGGGCCGAGCTCGTGCCCGTGCAGCGCGTAGCCCATCTCGAGCCGGAGAGTGTCGCGGGCCCCCAGGCCGACCGGCGTGCAGCCGGCATCGAGCAACCGTTCAAAAGCGGCCTCGGCCTGGGCCCAGGCGATGTAGAGCTCATAGCCTCGCTCGCCCGTGTAGCCGGTACGGGCCACGAAACCGTCGGCACCGAGCTCTTCGACCGTTCTCCAGGCGTGCAGCCTCAGCTCCGAGACCCCCCGAGAAGGCCACACGCTCTCGAATGCTGCTGTGGACGAGGGGCCCTGGAGCGCCAAGATCGCCCACCGATCCCAGGCGTCCTCGACCTCTGTCGCCCCTGCGGCGCGCAGAGCATTCTTGACCACGGCGACGTTGGCGGCGTTGGGCACGACCAGCCACTGAGACTCGCCGAGGCGATAGACGAAGACGTCGTCGAGGCAGCCACCGTCGTCTTGAAGGACGAAGCCGTAGGCGGCACGGCCGGCCTCCAGCGTGGCCAGGTCGGCGGTGAGTGCGCGCTCCAAGGCGGTGCGCGCACTCGGCCCGCCAAGCCTGAGCTTTCCGAGATGGGACACGTCGAAGACCCCGGCCTGGTTGCGGACGGCGCGGTGCTCGGTGACGACTCCCTCGTACTGCAGCGGCATGTCCCAGCCGGCGAACTCGGTCATCCTGGCCCCGAGGCGGCGGTGCGCCTCGAGAAGCGGTGTGTTCCGGCCGGCCACTCTCAGGCCACGCCCGAGCCGCCCGCAGCAACGGACCTTGCGAGTTTCGGGCCGAGAACCATGACCCTATAGGGCAGCTTTAGCAATGTCACGTCTTCACGAGTCCACTTCCTGCTCGAGCCATTGTTGGTACTCGTCTGCCCCCATGAGCTCTTCGAGAGCCGAGCCGGAGGCATCCACCGCCACCAGCCAACCCCGCCCATAGGGGTCGGAGTTGATCACCTCCGGGGCCTGCTCGGCCTCCGAGTTCTTCTCGAGCACCGTGCCCGTGACCGGGCTGTAGACGTCGGCCACGGACTTCGTGGACTCGACCTCGCCCAGCGGCTCCCCGGCGGTCACCATGGTTCCGACCTCGGGCAGGCCCACGTAGACGACGTCGCCGAGCTGGTCCTGGGCATAGTCGGTGATCCCAACCAGGATCCGGCCATCGCTCTCCATCGCCCACTCGTGAGCGCGCGTGTAGCGCCTGTCGCCCGGCAGGTTGGTCATCTGCTCCCCCTTTCTCGATAAGTCGCTGGATCTGGGCTCACACACTCTAGGCCGACCTTCTCCACGCAGGCAGCGCCCGGCGCTCACTTGGGGGTGAAAGATCCGGCGAGGCCGGTTGCTAAGGTTGCTCGTCATGGCTGTTATCGAGGTCGAGGGGCTCACCAAGCGCTACCGGCGCTTCCGCAAGGGCGTCACCACGGCCGTCGACGGGCTCGACCTCGTTGTTCCCGAGGGCGGGGTGTTCGGCTTTCTCGGCCCCAACGGTGCAGGCAAGACCACGACCGTCCGCTGTCTGCTGGCGCTCGTGCGGCCAACTTCGGGGCGGTGTCACATTCTCGGCGCCGACCCCCAACGGGGCCATCTGAACGAGGTGATCGGGAGGATCGGTGCGATCGTCGAGACTCCCGCCCTGTTTCCGGGTTTCACCGGCCGCCGCAACCTCGAGCTCTTGGGGCGGCCTTCGGGCATCGGCGCGACTGCGGTCGACGGTGTCCTCGAACGTGTCGACCTTGCGGAGCGGGCCGACGACCGCGTGAAGACGTACTCGCTGGGGATGAAGCAACGGCTCGGGATCGCGGCCGCACTCCTCAAGGACCCGGAGTTGCTGATCCTCGACGAGCCGGCCAACGGCCTCGACCCGGCCGGTATCCGTGAGGTTCGCCAGCTTCTGAAAGGCTTGGGGGCCGAGGGGCGCACCGTATTCGTGTCGAGTCATATCCTCTCCGAGGTCCAGCAAACCTGCGACCGCGTGGCGATCCTCGCCCGCGGGCGGTGCGTCGCCCAGGGGCCGGTCAAGGAGGTGCTTGCCTC
>JACDAL010000036.1 GCA_013695465.1 Actinomycetota bacterium
AACGAAGAGCTTGACGTGGACGTTCACCCAGCCCGGCGAGGTTCTGTACGGCTGTCACGAGCCAGGCCATTACGAAGGCGGGATGGTCGGAACCATAGAAATGGGTTCTTGATGCTGGCGATAATAGAAACGAGGAGAGTTTCCGGATCGAGATGCAGCCCGCCGGAGAGCGACGCCTTCCATCGCACTAGGGAGTTCCGCGAGGTCGACCCACCCACCCGTCTGCCTACACCTTCAGATGGGAGGAGCCCATCCCGATGACGTCGAGACCCTGTAACCTCTCCATCCGGGAGCTCAGCGAGTCGACGGAAGTCGTATTCACTCAGGGGCCGTTTAAGACCGAGGCTCGCCTTTGTGCTTCACCGGAACGGTTGGACGGACGGCTTCGACAAGCTCGAAGAGCTGCTGACCTCGCACGCTGGGGTTTGTCCGTAGTCCTAAGGGGGCGTTTCCTCGGGCCGTAGCAGATGATACCCGGTGGCCACCTCACAGACCCATGGCCCTCAGAGCGTTCCGCTGCGCAGCCATAGCGACGCATGCTCCGGCTGGACGGTCTCGTTCACCGCCATCAGGAGGTCCGAGGTCACCGTGTCGAGCGTGACCTCGTCGCGCACGCGGCGAGAGAACTCCTCGACGGTGCGGGCCGCGTCGTAACGGCTGCGGTAGAAGCGCCGGTCGATTAATGCCTGGATGCGGCCCCGCGCAGGGCGGAACAAGCCGGCAACCGCAAGGGTCGATGCGGCCACCGCAAAACTGTTGCTTTCCTGCCCACTCACCTCGCGCAGAGTTCCGCCGACGCCCACTACTCCCGCGACATAGACGAGTGCCAGCACGGCCGTGAGCCCGCCGTACACCAGCGCTCGGTTGATGATCACGTCGATGTCGTAGAGCCTGTGGCGCAGGATCGCGACCCCCACCGCCGCTGGAATGAGCAGGAACGAGAACAACGAAATTCGGTCCATGACGGTCAGCCAGCCAGGCTCCTCCGCGGATCTCGTCGGGGACGTCGTGAGGAACGAGGCCACTATGGAGAAGAGGAAGAGAGCCGCAACAGCTCCCGCCCCGGAGGCCAGCCACTTCAGCTGGAGTCGCTCGTGGCCACGGGAGCGACGAAAGCGGCGGATCAGGCTGACCGCGCACGCCAGTATGCACAGCGGGAGCAGTAGGAGCAAGGCGGAGAGGGGCCCGTCGAAGAAGGGCCCCAGCGCCTCCACCCCCAGAGGATTGGCGACGGGCGGAAGGGAGTCATCTCCGAGCTCGTTCAGAGGGACGGGTGCGAGTGGGAGCAGGACGGTCAGGAGCAGCAGCACGAGCCCGCAGAGCCACGCAACGGGTCTCCAGCGTGGCGTTGGAAGACGTCCGTCCGGGAACAACAGTATAAGGAAGGTTCCGATCAGCCCCAGCCCCGGGACCCAGACGGAAGACGTGAGCGCGGCGACGAGGTCGGGCCGCGGCAGGGATCCTGGGTCGACGTCGAATCCCCAGATGACGTAGATTCCGGCCACACCCCCCCAGACCTCCCACACCAGGCCGATCGCAAGGAGCAGCCAGCCGATCGGGTTGTCCGGCTCGCGCGCTGCGACCAGCACCCCGACGACGGGAAAGGAGAACATCATGGCGAGGAGCGCACCGCCCTCGGCGAGCTCTCTACTTGGGCGCGCGGCGGTCTGAGCGGCAAAGCCGAACGCAACCAGGGTGCCCACGAAGGAGACGGCGACGAGCCCGAAGGTCATCCAGGCGAGGCGAGCGCCGGTGCGAGCAGTCATCGCCTGATCATCGCCGATGATAGTTCCCGGAGCGTTACGGGCTGCGCCTCTAGTCTGCGATGTTGCGCAGGGCGACGATCTTGCTCGGCGTCACCCGCACGAGCAGCTCCCCCTCGACCGCGTTACGAAGACCGAATTCCTCCGCCTGGTCCACGCCCATGTAGCGGCCGCCGACGCGAGTTGCCCACTTCAGAAGCGCGTCTCGGTCCTCGGAGATCTCGGCAACCCCGAGCAGGACAACGTGCGCAAACGGCGGGTTCTCGTCGTCCACGCACAGCGACAGTCGCGGCTCGCGCCTCAGGTTGCGCCCTTTGACCGTTTTCGCACCCGTGGTGAAGAAAAGGTTGCCGTCGTCGTCGAGCTCGAACCAGATCGGAGCTACGTGAGGGCTGCCGTCGGCGGAGACGGTGGCGAGCTTGCCGGTACGCGTACCGGCGCGCAAGAACTCCCTCGTTTCCTGAGTTGTCATCTCTTCCACGTCATATTCCTTCGAACAGGCTGGTTTCGGTCCTTTCCCCCGCAGCCCGGCGGATGAACCACTCGGTGCCGAAGGACTGCTCGAACAACTGGGGCGGCATGGCGAGAAAGAAGGACGTATCTGCGATCTGGCTCGCGTGGGCCGCCATCGCCGAGCGCTTGAGACCGAGGTGATCGCGTACGTCCACCGCGGTCGTGATCTCGGATGCGGACACGCCCAGCTCGTCGAGCTCGGCGGGATCGAGACCGCCCTCCTGGACTCTTAGGAGCTCTTCCTCGGAGAGCCGGGAGAGGTTTTCCTTGATGTTGTCTCGGTTCACCACCGATTCATAGAGGCGCGCTGTTCCCGCCAGCTCCGCCGCCCTCAGGCCGACCCGGTGGCACTGGATGTGATCAGGGTGGCCGTACGTTCCGGCCGGGTCGTAGTGGGTGAGGATGTCGGCGTTCTCGTCCTCGAGGATCGCCGCCAGGCGGGCGGCAGCGGCTTCGACGTCGGCGCTCCAGAAGGACTCGGGGGCGTCGTTCTGTGGCGTCCCCATCATCCCCGAGTCGACGTAATCGAGCCATTCGAGCCGGGCGATCCCGAGGATGCGGCACGCCTCCTCCTGTTCCTTCGCCCGGCGTTCGGCGAGGGACTCGCCGGGCCGAAGGAAGCCCTCGACCACCTCACCGTTCTCGCCCTTGGTGGCGACCACCAGCACGACGCGATGCCCCTCGGCCACGGCTTTGGCAATCGTTCCTCCACAGGAGATCGCCTCGTCGTCGGGATGTGCGTGAAGAGTCACCAGGGTGGCCACGACCGGACTGTAATCCGTTCTCTGGACATCAGCCACCGACTCAATCGCGCGCGAACGCCCTCTGAGTGCGACGAAATCGGAGCTCAGGCGCTCACAACGCGCGATCCACTACTTGGCTACTGAGGGAGCCGGCCCGGCCGGAAGGCCGAAATCCATGCTGCTGGGACCGGCCCTGACAAGATGAGATCGTGCTCGTCAATCGCCCCTCAGAGCCCGCCTACTCCGGAGGCCCCACCTTCCAGAAGGTCCCTCTCGTCCTCGATGTGGCCGAGCTCGGAACGGCCGACATCGCGATTGTGGGGGCTCCGATCGACGACATGGTCTCGCACCGCCCCGGTACCCGCTTTGGCCCCCGTGAGATCCGTCTCGCAGTCGACGGAGGCGGCGAGCCTGCGGCGTGGCACATGGACCTCTCGGTCGACCCCTTTTCCGAACTGGTGATCGTCGATCACGGCGACTCCGCAGTCTTTCCGGGGAACGGTGTTGCGAGCCTCGAGGCGCTGCGTGCCACGGTCTCGGCCGTACTGGGTGCGGGGCCGACCACGGTCGTGCTCGGCGGGGACCACTCCATCGCCTACCCCGACATCGCCGCAGTCGCCGCCCACAATCCCGACGTCGCAGTCGTTCAGTTCGATACCCATGCCGACACCGCTACCGAGATCTGGGACGTCAAGTGGTCGCACGGCACTCCCTTCCGCCACCTCGTCGACGACGGCGTCATTCCCGGAGAGCGACTCGTGCAGGTGGGCCTGCGCGGGTACTGGCCCTTCCCCGAAGAGTTCGAGTGGGCACACTCTGCGGGGGTGCGCTGGCACCGTATGGAGGAGGTGATCGAGCGAGGCATCGAAAACGTGATGGACGACGTGCTCGAGGAGATCTCCGATGCCTCGGCCCTCTTTTTATCCGTCGACATCGACGTTCTCGACCCCGCCTTTGCCCCGGGAACCGGCACTCCCGAGCCCGGGGGCATGGCGACCCGGGAGCTGCTGCGGGCGGTCAGGCGCGTGGCGCTGGAGAAGGACTTGGCCGGCATGGAGGTCGTCGAGGTGTCACCGCCCTACGACCACGCCGGCATCACCGCAATGGCCGCCCACCGAGTGGTGCTGGAGGCGCTGTCGGCCGTTGCTCTGCGCCGCAAGAGGAACCGGGCCCCTCGCTAACGAGGTAGTGAATCGCGCTATGCGCGTCCGAGTACCGATTCCGTATCCAGGAGCGCGCTGAGCGCGCTTGATGCCTGGGTGGTTTCGCCCCGACCCTCGTGGCCGGCCGCGCGGGTCGCATTCACGAAGGTTCCAGGTTCGCCAGGGTCGAGTAGAGCTCGTGCGAGGCGCGTTCGCCGAGCCGGAGGCTGTCGACGCGGTAGCTCTCATCGGGCGCGTGGATCTGGTCCCCGGACAGGGCGAAGCCCGAGACGATGGTCTGCATCTTGCGTTCGGCGAACAGGGCCAGTATCGGGATCGATCCTCCCGAGCGCACCAGCGCCACCGATTTGCCGGTGGCTGCCGCGATGGCCTCCCGCCCGCGCACCAGCGCCTCAGAGGCAGAGTCGAACAATGCCGGCGCCGCCGCATTCATGGCGAGCTCGACTTCGGCCCCCGCAGGTGCTCCCGAACGCAGCAAGCGCTCGAGGCGCGCTGCCATCACCGCAGGGTCCTGGCCGGGCGCCAAGCGCATCGTGAGGTTGGCGCGCGCGATCGCCGGCACGATCGTGCGTGCGTTGTCGGGATCGCCGCCGTAGATCCCGTTGACGTCGAGCGAGGAGTCGGATCCGTTGCGGAGGTAGTACTCGGCTCCCGAGCGCTTATCGAGAGGCCGCCCCCCGGCCTCTGACAGCACGACCTCGCCCGGGGGCAGGGCCTCCCACGACGCGACCTCCTCGTCCGAGAGCGGGACTGCACCCTCGCGCAACTCCTCCGGGAGGCGGCCCGACGGATCTGGCAGCGCGCCGGCAAGCATCGTTTGTAGCACATGAATTGCATTGAGGACCGAGCCCCCATACATCCCCGAGTGAAGGTTCCGGCGGGCAGTTCGCACGGTCACCCGCACCGAGACGATGCCTCGGACACTGATGGTGATCGCAGGAGTGTCTTCATTGACCATTCCCGAATCGAAAACGATCGCCGCGTCCGCGCCGCGCTCGTCGTTCTGGAACCAGTCATCTACGGTGGCACCGCCCGCCTCCTCCTCGCCCTCGACGACCACGCGCACGTTGACGGGCAGCTCTTGATTTCGGGTGAGCTCGCAAGCAACATGGAGCAGCGGCAGGAAGTTGCCCTTGTCGTCGGAGGCCCCGCGCGCATAGATGCGCCCGTCTCTTACCTCGGGTGCAAAGGGATCCGAGGTCCAGTCTCCGATCGGATCGACGCCCTGAACGTCGTAGTGGCCGTAAATAAGCACGGTGGGAGCGCCCTGGCGAGAAGACGAGAGCTCGCCTACGGCCACAGGGTTGCCGCCGTTGCCTTGCAGGGAGGCAGTTCCCCCGGCATGAATCACCCGCTCGCAGACCCATTCGGCGGCATCCTTTAGAGCGCCTGCGTCACCCCCGCCGGTAGATATAGATGGGATGCGTAGAAACTCGAATAATTCGTCGAGCAATCGATCGTTCATATATCAGCAGCGCTCGAAGTATCGCTGCAATTCCCAGTCTGTCACGACCTGGTTGTCGAAGATCGACTGCTCCTGGCGCGCGGTATTCAGCAGATGCTTGAACACGAAGTCACCGAACGCGCTGCGAGCGACCTCGCTACCGGCGAACGCATCCACTGCTTCGTGCAGAGAGGTCGGCACTCTGTCGAGCTCGGCGGCCTCGTAGGCGTTGCCCCGAAATACCGCGGGGGCGTCGACCTTGTTCTCGATGCCGTGCAAGCCGCCTGCAATCGTGGCGGCAAACGCAAGATAGGGGTTGACGTCGGCTCCCGGGATGCGTGATTCGATGCGGAAGCCATGGTCCTCTCCGACGAGACGAAAGCCGCAGGTGCGATTGTCCGCACCCACTGCAATGGCGGTAGGTGCCCATGATTCAGCTTGAAAACGCTTGAAGGAGTTGACGTTTGGGGCGAACATCCACGACATCTCCCGCGCCGTGGACATCAAACCGCCGAGGTAGTGGCGGAAAGTCACGGACATGTGGTCCTTATCGTCGGAGTCCCACATTAACGAGCGCGAGGCGTCTGCATCCCAAACACTCGAATGGATGTGACAGGAGGATCCTGCCTCGGTCATCGACCACTTTGCCATGAACGTCACCGAGACACCGTTGAGCGCGGCGATCTCCTTTACTCCGTTCTTGTAAATCGAATGCCAGTCACATGTCTCCAGGGGGTCCGAGTAGCGAATGTTGATCTCGTGCTGGCCGCGACCGAACTCACCCTTGGAGAACTCGACCGGAATCCCCGCTTGTGCCATGCCGTTGCGGATTTGCCGGATGATCCATTCATCCTTGGTCGTCTGCAGGATGTGGTAGTCCTGGATGTAAGGAGAGTGCGGGGTCAGGTCCTGGTAGCCGCGCGCGTTGGCATTGTCGAAACCGTCCTTGAAAAGATAGAACTCGAGCTCGGTGGCTGCACCGAAGCTATAACCCATCTCCTTGGCGCGCTGGATCTGACGCTTCAGGATCTGGCGAGGCGAAACGGCGACCTCCTCCTCCGAATGCTCGCCGTAGAGGTCACAGATCACAAGCGCGGTCTTCTCGAGCCACGGGATGACTCGGAGAGAGCCCAAGTCGGGGACCATGCGGAAATCCCCGTAGCCGGTTTCCCAATTGGCGTACTCGTATCCGGGCAGAGGCTCCATTTCCATGTCCACTGTTACGAGATAGAGGCAGGCGTGCAGGCCCTCCTCGCCCAAGATCTGGTCCAAGAAGTAGTTGCCGGTCACCCGCTTTCCCATAAAGCGCCCCTGCATGTCGACGAACACGCACAGGACGGTGTCAATGTCCCCTTCGTGAACCATTTCCTCCAAATCCTTCACGGCAAGCGTCTTAGACGAAGAATCCAAGCTTCACCCCTTCTTCAGAAGCGACGCCGGTGATCGCACCTGGCGCTGATGCCGGGCAGCCTATGGGATGAGGCGGTAGCTTGCCAAGCGCAACCGCACCGGCGACAATGCGAGCACAGCACAAAGGGCGCCGGCGCCGCCTGTTACCCGGGGGGATGTGATTGAGACCGCTCATCGGAATCACCAGCTACGTGGACGACGCGCGTTGGGGAGTGTGGGAGACGCAAGCCGCCTTGGTGCCCTATGGTTACGTCGTGGCGGTGCAGCAGGCGGGAGGGCGAGCGCTGCTGTTGCCCCCCTGCGACGACTCGGCCCCCGAGACAGTTGCCGCGCTCGACGGCATCATCTTTTCGGGGGGCCCCGATCTCGATCCCGCCATCTATGGGGCCGAGCCCGAGCCGGACATCACCCCCACTCGCATCGAACGAGATTCCTCCGAGATGGCGCTGATGAGGGCCGCTCTGGAGTCGGGGACTCCCGTGCTCGGAATCTGTCGCGGAATGCAGCTCCTGAACGTGGTACTGGGTGGCGACCTCGAGGCGGACCTGCCCGGCACCCTGCACCTCGAGCAGCCCGGGCAACTCGCCGAACACGATGTCACTATCGCTCCCGACTGCTCGCTGGGACGGCTGCTGGGCGAGCGCGCCCCAGTGCACTCGCACCACCACCAGGGTCCCCGGCGACTGGGGACGGGGTTGCGGGCGGTTGCCTGGGCCGAGGACGGGCTGGTCGAGGGCATCGAAGGTCAAGAGGGCTCCGCTATCGGCGTTCTGTGGCACCCGGAGGTGACCGAGGACCGGCTTCTATTCGAGTCTCTGGTGGCAGAGGCGAGTGCGTGGGCGGCCTCGAAGAGGGATGGGGGAGGGGTTTAGTGGGACGGTTGGAAGGCAAGGTGTGCGTGATAACGGGGGCCGCAGCGGGCATCGGGCGGGAGGCTGCCTTGCTGTTCTCCGAAGAGGGTGCCCGGCTGTGCATCGCCGACGTCGACGAAGTTTCAGGCCAGAAGACCGCGGCGGAGTGCCGTGACGCCTTCTTCTTCAACTCGGACGTCTCTGATGAGGACAGCATCGTGGCCATGTATCGCGCCACGGCGGAGCGCTACGGTGGGATCGACGTCCTCTACAACAACGCAGGAATCATGCCGGCGGGAGACGAATCGGTGCTCCAGACGCCGCGAGAGATGTGGCAGCTGGTCCTCGACATCAACGCCGCCGGTGTCTACCTGTGCTGCAAGCACGGCATTCCCTACCTGCTCGAGCGAGGGGGGGGCTCGGTCATCAATGTCGCCTCCTTTGTTGCGCTGGTGGGCTCGGCCACCTCGCAGGTCGCCTACACGGCCTCCAAGGGGGCGGTGCTGGCGATGAGCCGGGAGATGGGTGTCGAGTTCGCCCGCCGCGGCGTGCGGGTCAACGCGCTGTGCCCGGGCCCGGTGGAGACTCCGCTGCTCACTCGCCTGTTCGAGGGTGATCTGGAGGCCCGCGCCCGTCGCGAGGTGCACCTCCCATTGGGCCGCTTCGCGCGCGCCCGTGAGATAGCGCAGGCAGCGCTGTTTCTCGCCTCCGACGACTCCTCTTATGTCACCGCCTCGACCTTCCTCGTCGATGGGGGCCTGTCCGCCGCCTATGTGACCCCGGAGGACTAGCGCTGCGTCCCGTCGTTCTCTGCGTCCAGCAACAACCCACCGCCCCTCTCGCCCGCCTCGGCCCCCTGCTGGCCGGCGTGGGCCTCGAGGTGAGAGTGGCTCCGGGCCCCGACGGCCTGGGCGAGCGCGATCTAGACCAGTGCTCGGGGGTCGTGGTTCTCGGAGGAGAGATGGGCTGCCACGATGCCTCCGAGTTCCCCTGGCTCTCAGACGAGGTTGACTTAATTCGAGAGGCTCACGAGCAGCAGATCCCGGTGCTGGGCATTTGCCTGGGAGGCCAGCTGGTGGCGCACGCACTCGGGGGCCGCGTGCTGGCGGGGGGCTGTCACGAGATCGGCTGGTTCGAGGCCGAGGTGCTGATGGAGGATCCCCTGTTGGGCCCGCCTGGAGTGGCGGAGCAGTTTCTGTGGCATTCGGATGCCTTCGAGCCGCCACCGGGGGCCGAGGCGCTGGCCTCGGGGCGCATTCCGGGCCGGGCGCCGCTCGCCTTCCGCTGCGGGACCTCCTACGGGCTTCAGTTCCACCCCGAGGTCACTCCGGAGCTGGTGGCGGGATGGGTGGCAACCGACGGCGGGGAGCTGGCCGAGCTAAGAGTGAACGGGGCGGAACTCGTCGCCGTCACCGCGCAGCACGACCGGCATTACCAGCGCCAGGCCCAACGCATCGCGGAGGGATTCGCAGCCCTGATCACCCGCCGCCCCCCCTAGCCACGTTTTGAGCGTCCTACCGCTAAGAAACTGCGCGCTGAGACGCTCAAAACGCGAAAGCGATCCGCTGAAGGCCGGCTAATCCTCGCGGCCGAGGATGAACCACATGATCACGCAGCCCAACACGAGCGTCGCGGCGAGCGCGATGAACGCCAGCCCACCCTTCTCGCCTGCGTTTATGCCGCCGCCGGTGCAGGCCGGCAGCAGCAAGAAAATGAGCGCCGTCCAGCTAAGCGCACCTCCCCGCAAATACGCTCGCATTCGAGCGCCCCTGCATCCCCGCGAGCGTCGTTCCTCCTCGCTCACGTACCTTCCAGGTACGCTCACTCGTCGCGCCTAGCGACCAGGGCGCAGTGACGCTCTCGGTGCTGACCGTATTCCCGGTGCGGAGCGCGAAGCTTCGTCATCAGGTCCCCCTCGCTGCGGCCAGAACCCTCGCCTTGCGCTCGGCCCGGCTGAGCCCGAAAAGGTGTACCCCGAGGAGCACGAAGGTCCCCAACGTGATAGATCGGGCTGGCCCCAGTGGGTTGCCGAAATCGCGCTTCATGATCGTGATCACGGGGGTTCCTTCCTTGCCCTCGAGCGGCTCCAAGCGCACCGCGCCGTAGAGCTCGCCGCCCTGCTCGAAGAACCTGAGAGAATCGGTGTTGGCCGCGGCGTCGGCGGCGGCCGCGAAGCTCTTGACGTTCTGCTCCTGGATCTCGCCATCGAGGTAGTCGACGGCGTCGGTCCCGAGCTCGGCCGCCTCGGAGGTTTCGACGGCGTCCTCCTGGTTGGGAGCTCGCCAGGGCTCATCCGGATAGTCGGACGCGGGGCCGAAGTCGATCTCGGAGGGTTGTTCGCCGATGGCTACTGGGTTCCATTGGGGAGCCTCGCCGACCGGGCCCAGGGGGTTGATCGACCACACCACGCCCATGATCAAAATGAAGCCCAGAAAAAGCGAGGCGGACACGAAGTAGGCGAGCCGGGCGCCCATCACCATCGTCAGCAGCAACCACACGCTGCCGCAGAAGATGATGATAGCGGAGACCACCGCGGCCACGCCTTCGACGAAGGTGAGATCCATCTCTACAGACTCCGCTCATAGGTCACGACGGCATCGATCTGCTTGTCGGTCAGGGGATAGGCGGGTGCGACGATGCCCTGGGGGGGAGCTTCGGCGAAGGAGGGCATGAAGGCGTAGCGGCGGCCGTTTCTGATCGTGGTGAGGTGCTGGTCGCGATCGAGGTGGCGGACGTCGCCCTTCCAGAGCGCCAAGCCCGGATACCAGAGCGGCAGTTCCGCCTTTTCACCCTTCGCCGGCTTGGGCGGCACGCCTTCCTTGCCCTGGGCCTGGGGCCCGTGGCACACCGCGCAGCGTGCGGTGAAGATCTCCTCCCCACAGGACTTGAGGTCAGCCTTGGCGGGGTTCTTGCAGCCCTCCGAGACCGGCTCGGGACCTTCTTGATTACCGGGCAGCGACCTTAGCCAGTTGATGACGTCGTCGACCATCAAAGTGGTCATCGGCCCCCCGTATTCCACCCCCCAGGTCGGCATCGGAGTACCTGGCCGGCCCCGCTCGATAGTGAAGCGGATGACTTCCTCGTCCCAGCGCTGGAACACGTTCTGCAACGGAGGCGCCTGGTAGTTCACCTTCTTGCCCGTGACGGGGTCGACGAAGCCGCCGTCAACCAACCCTCCGAGGGCGGAGTTGGCCGGGTTCTCCTCATCCACTCCACCGTGGCAGTTGGCGCAGCCCATGCCCAGGGCCAGGGCGCGCTCGGCCTGCCGGAAGGCCTGGGGGTCCGACTCCTCCGGGAGCTCCGGCGGGACGGCGAAGATCAGCGCCCCCCGTCCCAGCGACTCCTCGTCGAACCGTTCGACGAAGGCCTCCTGGCGCTGCAGCTCGCCGAGCCAGTAGGCGGGGATGAATACCGCGGTCGCCATCGTGGCAATCACGCCCCAGCTCATGATGCGGGTGAGGCGGGGACCTTCGAGCTTCTCGTCAGGCTCGGCCGGGCGCATCGCCTTGGGAATGCCGAGCAGCACCGCGGGCTTGCCCGGCTTGCCGGCGCGGGCGAGAAAGATCCCCCACATCAGCAGAGCGGTTACCAGCAGCAGCCCGATGAGGAGAAGCTCGGTGGAATCCATTTAACGAGGGACTAGACGGGCACGCAGAGGGGGCCGGTGGGCTCCGAGAACTGGTCCCAGGTGCTGGTGCCGCGCGGCGGGCCGGTCTGGGGGAGCCCGGTGTCGACCACGACCTTGTCGCCGTCGAGCGTGATCGGGAAGCGGTCGAGGCCGCGTGGGGCCGGCCCCCCGTAGTACTCGCCGGACAGCCGGTACTTGGAGCCGTGACAGGGGCATTCGAACAGTGACGACTTGGAGCAATGCGGGACCGAGCATCCTAGGTGCACGCACTTGCGGTAGAGGGCGAGCAGCTTCATGTCCTCTGACCAGCCGGTGGCCAAGTACACCGGCGAGTCGCCGGTTCCCTCGTAGTAGACGAGCCAGAAGCGTCCCTCGGCATTGAACAGCGGCTTGTAGCCCGCGTCTGGCCCAACCAACCCAACCAGGTCCTCGTAGCTACCGGCCGTGATTGCGGTCCCGAATCCCCCCGTTAGCTTGGGCCACAGAAAAGACAGCGAGCTCATCCCGAAGAAGCCGAGAAAGGCCGTGAACGACGCAGTCCACGCCCGGTTGAGGAACTGGCGGCGGGACACCGACATCTGCGCATTGGTGAGCGGCTTGGCCTTCTTGGGGGCCGGCTTGGGCTTTTGTTCGGGCTCGGGCGAAGATTGCTCGGGCTGTGCCTGCGGGGGTGCGCTCGCTCCACCTCGGTCGCCGCCGGAGGACGTCGTGGTTCCCGATCCTGCAGTTGCGAACGCGGCCCGACGCTGCTTTCTCATCGTGAGGCCGGCCATGAACAGCGCCCATAGGGCCACGCTCACCGCCACCACTACGAGGGCGATGGTTCCCGGACTCATCAGCTCAGCTCCTTAGTGAAGACCGTCATAGCTCGAAGAAGATGCCGCCTTCCCACGGGAACACGAAGTTGAACCCGGGGCCCCTGAAGAACATCCCGATGATCGAGAGTCCGGCGAAGGCCAGCATGAAGAACGTGAACAGCACGATGGCCAGCTTGCGGTCGTCGGGCCTGGTCGAGGGATTTCGGTCGATAAACGGTGCCGCGAAGGCCGTGAGGATCAGCACGTTCGGGATCGTCACGCCGGCAACCTGGGGGTGGAAGTAGCGGAGCAGCTCCTGCAGTCCGAGGAAGTACCAGGGGGCCTTGGAAGGGTTGGGCGTCTGGTTGAAGTTCGCCAGCTCTCGCAGGGGGGCGTCGACTCCCAGCGAGAAGAAGGTGAGAAGCGCCATCACGACCAGCAGCGAGACGAACTCCGCCGCCATCAGGTGAGGCCACACATTGACCCGGTCCATGGGTTGGCGCTCGACCTTCTGGATGGCCTCGGGCTTGACCACGGCCAGAAGTCGCTGGACCCGCTCGGGGACGGCCGGGCCGGCCCCGTTGCCCACGGCCTTCTTGGTCGGGGCAGGCGACGAGGGACGTGCTGCAGGGCGCGAGGCGGCGGGCCTGGACGTCGCTGCCGCCACCTTCGGCTTCTCGCCAGCCGCTCGGTCCGAAGGCTCGCTAGCCGCTCGGTCCGAAGGCTCTGAAGCAGCGGCCTTCGGCTGCTCCCCCGCCTCTGCCTGGGGTTGGGTCTGGGCCTCCGCCGCCGGAGCGCCTCCGAGCGCCTCCCTCACATTGTCGGGGGCCGGCGCGGTGGAGGGATCGGGCTTGTTTGGGTTCGTCGAGCCTCGCTGAGCCCGCACTCGAGCCGCTTTGGCCCGGCCCTGAGCGACCGCGGGAGAGGAGCCCTTGTCGGACTCCTCTTTCAGTATCTGCTCGTAAACCTCGTCTGGAGTCGGCATCTCTCTTATCTCGAAGCTCCTACAGGGGGCCGGAGATACCCCCGTCCTTTCGCACTCGCCAGAAGTGGACAGAAATGAAGATCACGATGATGAACGGAAGGAACAGCACGTGGAGGGTGTACCACCGCAGCAGCGTCTCGGGCCCGATTACCGGCCCCCCCAACAGCGCGAACTGCACCTGCTGTCCGATGACCGGAGAGTTCTTCATCATCTCGGTACCCACCGTGACGGCCCACACCGCAAGCTGGTCCCAGGGCAGCAGATAGCCCGTGAACGCGAGCAGAAGCGTCAGCAGCAGCAGGACGATCCCGACTATCCAGTTGAACTCGCGCGGTGGCTTGTAGGCGCCGGTGTAGAAGACACGTGCCATGTGCAGGAACACGGTGATGACCATCAGGTGAGCGCCCCACCGGTGCAGGTTTCTCACCAGGAGCCCGAATGACACCTGGGTGTGAAGCCTGATCATGTCGGAGTAGACGGCCTCGACCGAGGGCCGATAGAAGAACATCAGGTAGATGCCGGTGATGGTCAAAAGGATGAACAAGAAGAACGACATCCCTCCCAGGCAGAGCGTGTAGGAGAGCTTGATGCCGTGCCGCTTCACCTTGACCGGATGGAGGTGATAGAGCAGCGAGTTCATCACCACGTACGCGCGGTTGCGGGGCGAGTCGGCATAGCCGGCGCGAAAGATCGAGCCGGGCCGGAACATCGCCCGCCACACCTGGCCCTTCTGGACTTGGTCCAGGCGCTCGAGAAGTTTCTCTCTAGGGCTGCGCTTTGCCGTCTTGACCACTCGGCTTCCTTTTCTCTTAGGCCTTCTGGGAGCTGGGGACCGTGCCCAAGGCCCGCCCCCCGCGTTTCTTGCCGCCCGTCACTTCACTCTGCACCAGCGCCCCGGTCGGGCACCGCTCGACACAGAGGTTGCAGCGGGTACAGGCGTTGTCGTCGATCAGAAAGAGGATGTCCTCCGATGCCATCTGGTTGGCGAGCTGGACGTTGCCCGACTCCTCCACCGCTTCGGGCGACACCATGAAGATGCAGTACCACGGACAGATGTCCACGCACCCTTCGCAAAGAATGCATTGCTCTGGAATGAAGTCGATGAACCGCTTGGGCTTGACCGCGCCCTTGAGCCAGTCGTTGTCGACCAGCTCCATCTCGTAATCGGCACGAAAGAGCGGCTTTTCGATGATCTCCATGCTCTTGGGCTCGGGAGGTTTCGGCATCTATCTCTTCTCGATCAACTTGCTATTTGCCCGACATGTAACCCTTGACCGGGTCCGACAAGCCCTTGGACCCGGTGCGCTTCTGCTTAGAACGCTGCCAGAAGTAGGCGAACGCGAGCAACCCCACCAGAAGGCTGGTCTGCACCGCGTTCGCGATGACGTCCCGCACGATCGCTACCTGTGTCGTGTTGAGACCCTCCTCGTTGACGCCGGGGATCTTGGTCGTCAGCTCGATGATCTCGGCGATTCGAGTGTCGGCCTGGTAGATGATCACGGAGGGCAGCTGGCCCAACAGAATGATGGCCGCGGCCCAGATGATCAGTCCCAGCACGATGGCGCGGGTCCAGGTCATGGGCCGGTCCGTGTAGCCGTAGATGCGTTCTTTCATCGCCATGCGAGCGTCATCATAGCAACGCGGGATGCGCAAAAAATCGTACTTTGTGCGCTTGAGCAGGAGCTTTGCGGTAGTCAGCTCTCATCGCGAGCCAGCTCGCTCAGACGCCGTTCGAGCTCGCTCTGACGCCGGCCCAGAATGAAGACGTAGCCACCGATCCCGGCCCACACCGCCAGGAATGCCACCGCCAGCCAGCCGAGGTCGCTCATCGGGTCTCGGCCACCGCCCGCTCGATCTCCTCGAGCTCGACTCTCTGTGCTAAGCGACCGATGCGCAGGCGCAGAGACAACAGCCAGCAGAAGAGAAGCGTGAATGCCAGCAGAGAGGCGAAGAAGGCGGTCAGCTCGGGCGCTCCCAGCCCCGACCCGGTGGTTGGGTTCGCCACGGTTGGGCCGGAGGGATGAAGTGTGCGCCACCACTGGACCGAAAAGTGGACGATAGGCACGTCGAGGAACCCCACGATGCCGACCACCGCGGCCAGTCGCCCCACCGCGGCCTGGTCTGAGGCGAGGCTGCGAAGAAAGAGGTAGCCGATGTAGGTCAGCCAGAGGACCAGGGTCGAGGTCAGGCGAGCGTCCCACTGCCACCACGTCCCCCAAACGGGCCGGGCCCATATGGGGCCGGTGATCAACACCAGGGTCGTGAACACGATGCCGATCTCGGCCGCCGCATGCGCCAGGAGGTCCCATCGGCAGGCGCCGGTCCGCAGGTAGGCGATCGAGGCCAGGAACACGATTGCGAACGACAGATAGCCGATCCATGCCGAGGGCACGTGGAAGTAGAAGATGCGCTGCAGTTGGCCCCCCATGGTGACGTCCGCCTCCCGGGCCACGAAGAACACCAGCAGCAGCGCCGCGGCCACCGAGGTCCACGTCGCGGCCCCCAACGCGTCGAGCCCGGCGGGGCGAGGTCTCAGTTCGGAGGCGGTGGCCATGTTCGCAGCCTAAAGGGGGCCGGAGTTTGCGCACGAGCCCGCCGAGTAGTCGTCAGATGCTTTATGGCGACATTTGACGACCACTTGGCGCGAACGGAGGCCGGCCGGGCTAGTCGAGGACCGCGTCGAACAGCAGCACTCCGGCAGTCACGAACACGACATCGAAGGCGACCAGGATGCCGAACCAACCGCGCGCGGCTACCGCATCGAACCCGGCCCCCAGCAACAGATCGGCGGTCAGCTCGAGCGCGGCGATGAACACCGGTACCAGGGCGGGCAGCGCCAGAAGCGGAAGCAGCAACTCGCGGCTTCGGGTCTGTGCCGCCAGCGCGGCGTAGAGAGTGCCGACGGCGACGAAACCGAGGTCCACCAGCGCCACCACCGCCACCAGGGCGCCCCATGAACCTCCGAGGTCGTAGGCGAAGAGCAGTGCGGACAGGGGGAGCAGCACCATTTCTAGTACGACGATAAAAGCCAGGTTCGAGAGCGCTTTGGAGACGAACAAAGCGCTTCGATCCACCGGAACAAGCAGCAGTGAGTCGAGGGCGCCCTCTGCTCGCTCGACCTCGAAGGTACGCCCGAAGCCGATGAGGCCCGCGAACAGGACCGTCACCCACATGAAGCCTGCCTGCACGTAGGCAACCACGCCGACGTTTCCTGAGGAGGCCTCGGGGAGGGCAAAGGCCAACACGAGCGCGACCGTGGCGGCGAAGCCGAGCATGGGAGCAAGCGTGTCCCGGGCCCTCAGCTCGATGCGTAGGTCTTTTGCCGCCAGCCACATCGTCTTGGTCACGAAGCCGGCCTCGGTCACGGTGCCGCCGTCTCATGGAACGGCCGTCTCCGGTGTGACGGATCGCGGTAGCGGCCTTGAGTCACGACCCTGCCGCGGCGCAGGATCACTCCCGCATCGGCGAACGCCTTCAGCTTCTTGGCCCCGTGCGTGGCGACCAAGGCACTGCGTCCCGGTTCCCGCCACGCCACCAGTGCTTCGGACACCAGCGCGGCGGAGTCGTCGTCGAGATTCGCGTAGGGCTCGTCGAGCAGCAACAGGCGGGGCTCTCCCACAAGCGCTCGGGCCACCGCGGCGCGCCGTTTGAGCCCGGCAGAAAGCTCTCCCGCCTGGGTCCCGGATCGGCCCTCGAGCCCGAGCTGCGACAGCAGGCTCGCCGGCCGTTCCGAATCGCTGCCGTAGAGTCTGCCGAACAGCTCGAGGTTCTCCGAGACCGTCAGGTTGGGATACAGGCCCGACTCGTGCCCGGCGTAGCCCACCAGACGCCGCCAAGCTTCCTGAGACGGTGCGACCGGTGCTCCCTCGAAAGTGATGCTCCCCTGTGACGGCGATACCAGGCCCGCCACAGCCCTGAGCAGCGTCGACTTGCCGGAGCCGTTGGGGCCGAAGAGCCCGGTGATCCCTTCTTCAAGGCAGAGCTCGATGCCGTCGAGCGCGACTGTGCGGCCGAAGCGCACCCGAAGGCCCTCGACGACGATCACGGGACGGGCTCGGTTTCCTCCGACTCGGTTTCCTCCGACACCTCGGACAGAAGCTCCTTCAGCCTCGTGCGCTCTGTACGCCAGCGTCCTTGCTCGAGGTGGCCCGCCTGAAACTCGAGGTCGAGCTCGGCGATCCGTCGCACGATCTCGTCGCGCGACATCGGCTCGCGTTGCACGGGAGCCGGGGAGCTTTGTCGCCGGCGGCGCAGCGCGTAGCCACTCGCCAGAAGCGTGACGAGCAGGACGGCCCCCACCACACCCACCAGAGCAGCCGAAGCCCCGGCCTCGGCCACAGCGACCGCTCCGATTTGGTCCCCCGCATCGATCCCCTCCCGGCTCGACCACACCCGGTAGCTGGCGTCGCCGATGGTGCGTTCGCCGTCCGGGAAGAGGCGGGCGCTGTCCAGCTCGATCGGCTCGGTCGCGTAGATGGAGGTCTCGGCCGTCGGATAAAGCGCAGTGCGGGAGAGGTCGAAGCTCCC
Source organism: Actinomycetota bacterium (assembly GCA_013695465.1). Taxonomy (GTDB): domain Bacteria; phylum Actinomycetota; class CADDZG01; order CADDZG01; family WHSQ01; genus JACDAL01. Next base: position 17,825 of record JACDAL010000036.1, read on the forward strand.
GCCGGAGCCCTCGACCCGGTAGGAGTAGGTGATCTGGCTCCGGCCTGGGGGGATCGCCACGGTCGCGGCGAAGCCGTACTCGCGGCGAACGATCACCGGGATGTCGATGGGCTCCGAGGCCACGATGCCGCATTCTGCCGGCCTGCATTCGCCGTCCACGGGAAGCGCGAAACCGAGGCTGGCCGCAGGGCCTGGGCCTGGGGGGGCCGGAGTGGAATCTCCGGGAGAAGAATCGGGCAGGGAGGCGGCTCGGCCTATGTAGGCGAGGTGGGTCAGATTCGCCACGGTCACAGATTCGATGACGCTGAGGCCCCCGTCTGCGGGGCGAACGAAGAGGTCGTCGCGCGCGAAGATGACGGCGCGAGGGTCAGAGGTCGTCTCCCATACCTTGAGCGTGGTGTCGATGACCGGCGCAGGGTTTTCCTGCTCGGGGATCTGGAGCACCCGGCCCGCAAAGAGCCCTCCGTCGTAGCGAGCGTCGAGTGCGTAGAGAAGGCGATCTCCGGTGGCGAGTCCCTCGAATCGGTAGCGGCCCTGGTCGTCGGTGAGCGCCTTGTAGATACGCATTTCCACCCCGTCGCTCTGGGTTTGGGTGAGAGCCATCTCCACTCCCGACTGAGGTGATCCGGTAGCGCCGTTCAGCGCGCGCCCTCGAACTACCCCGTTGCCCGGCGCGGCTGTAGCGGAACCGGCCGGCTGGAACAGAGCCAAAACAACGACGAAAGCGGTCGCTAGGCGTCGCATTGAGAGCAGGTGCTCGCCGCACCGAGGGGTAGGCCGCAGCGAGGACAGGCAAGAGAGGCTCTCATCTCCGCTATCTCGGCCTCGAGCTCCTCGTCCGAAGGCTGAGGTGCGGCGGCGATCGTGGTGAGCTCCCTCAAAGCGGCCAGCGCCTCGGCTTCGTAATTGGCACGCAAGGTTTCGAAATCGGGTGGCGCAAGCTTGCCCAGCGCGCGCTCTTCCTCGAGGTCCACGATTGCCGAGAGCG
>JACDAL010000131.1 GCA_013695465.1 Actinomycetota bacterium
TCGACTTCCTCGACGAACGTGTGGGCCGCGGCAATTACGTGGTCGTGGTTACGGCCGACCACGGCCAGCAGCCCGACGCGGCCGACATCGACGCCTACGGGATCGATCCGGGAGAGGTCGAGCGGGACCTCGATGAGGCTTTCGGCCCCATCACCCAGGCGGTGTGGCCCACGGAGGTGTTCCTTGACGACGACGAGATGGCTGCGCAGGGCGTGAGCGTGGCCACGGTCGCTCGCTGGCTGGGCGGCTACGAGTTGCGCGACAACACCAGGCGCCCGGACATGTTGGTGTCGGGGGCAGGAGTCTTCGATCCGAGTGACCGGCTCTTCGAGCTGGCCGTTCCGGCGAGGCTGCTGGTGCGGCGAGGGCTCTGCTGACATCTCGGCACTCTAGGCTCGGCAAAAGTTAGGATGCGGGATCAATGACTACAACCCTGGGCGGGCGCCGTGCTCGCGTTCGAGAGAGCTCCGAAGACTCGGCGCCGAACCGCCTCTTGGGCCACCCCCTCGCATTCTGCGCCACCGCCGCGACGCTGATCGTCCTGTTCGGCTGGACCTTCTTCACCAATCCGGGCAGGCCGGCACCCGCCGACGACCCGGCCTTTTACGCGTGGAGGACCGAGGCCCTTATTTCGGATGATCCCGCCACCCTCCTCGAGGTCGAGGGGCCGCAGCAGATGCTGGTCGGGGGTTATCGCATCGCGACGCCGGTGATCGCCGGGTTCATGCGGCACGTGGCCGGAGTGGGGCCGCTGACCCCGACCGTGTGGCTCGCCGTGGGACTCCGGGTGTCTATTCCCCTGCTGCTGGCCGGGTTCGCCTATCGCCATCGGAGAGACCCGTTGATCTTTCATGCTGTGGCTTTCGGGTCCGCCAGCCTGCTGCCCACACCGCCGTTCGGCGGCTACCTCGACAACGTTCTGACGCTGACCTTTCTCTCCTGCTCCCTGTACTTCCTCGTGCCGGCGGCTCGCTGGTGGCCGGCACGCATCGGGCTCTTCCTGCTCCTGCTCGCATCCGGCCTCGCACATCCGACCACTCTCGTGATCTTCTGCGGAGTGCTCGGGGCGATGTCGGCCGTACGTCTGATCGTGAGGCGCTTTGATATTGGTTCGGTTATCCGTGACGACGGGGCGATGCTCGCGGCCGCATTCGCCGCCGCTGTGGCCGTGTACGCGGTGTGGAAGCTCGGCATCTGGGGCCAGTCCGCCGCTCTGGGAGAGGCGGCGGTTCCCCCTCCGGCCGACAGCAGCTTCTTCCTCAAGAGAATGGGCGGTTGGTTGAGGGCGCTCCGCCCCACGTTCAACCTCCCCCTGTTGCTCATCGGGATCGCGGGGTTGTCGGCAGCAGGCAAGAAGGCCATCGATGACGAGCTCGCCCGCCCGGCGCTGGTGTGGCTCTTGCCTTTGGTCGGCGCTCTGGGATTCGCGCTCGGGGTCGCCTATCCCTACTATCGTTTCTTCAACACAACGGTCGCGTGGCTTCTGTTGATCGGAGTCGGTATCTTCTTTGCCGCCCGATGGTTCATCTCGACCGCGGCACGCGGCGGGGTCTTTCGACTAGCGCTCGTGGGCCTTGTGGCGCCGGTGGCAATCGTGGCGACGAACTTCTCGACGGGCTTCGTCCAGGTCGCCTGGAACGACGTCGAGGAGGCGTGGATTTCCCCCGACGAGATCGATGAGCTGGATCTCGTGCGAGCCCGTCTAAAAGGAGAGGAGAAGCGGCCGGTGGTGTTCGTGACCGATACCGAAGCACCCGAGGCGGTGCGCGCCTACGGCTGGCTCAAGCTTGTCGCCAACGTCTCCCGCTTCGGCGTGGCCCCGGGCCAACAGGATCGCGCTCACGTATATCTCGGCCCCCTCGACTCTTACCTGGCCGGCGAGGCCTCCAGCGGAGTTGCCCCCAACTTCGAGGAGTTGTCGCGAGCTTCTCTGGAGGATGCCGAGCCTACGATTCGGGGCGGCGTCCAAGAGCCGGTTGTGGTCGTGTCCCAGGCCTTCAACCTCGAGGGTCGCAACACCGATCTCGCCGCCGGCGCCGATGTCCCCACGTCTGAAGACGCCGAGGTTCTCGTCGTCTCTCAGCAGGGACTCTTCGACGCATCGGGCCCCGTGGCTCCTCCCGACGTACCTGCGGCCGGGGTGTTGCACCCGGCGCGCGTCCTTCTGGGGCTTGCGGTGCTGCTACTCCCCGGTTATCTGCTGGCGCGCTGGGTGCTTCCGACCTCGACCTTGGCCGAGCTCCTGGGCCTGGTGCCGGCGCTCTCCCTCGTGACGCTGGGGCTTGCAGGCACCGCGGCTCTCGCCTTCGTGAGAGCACCCTTCTCCGCTCCTCTTGCATGGGCCGTCGTGGTCGCTCTGTCCGTCGTCCTGACCCCGGCGGCGGCGAGACGGCGTTCGTGAGGTCGCTGAGACAGCGGCAACCCCTTGACGCGGGCGAGAGCAGTGCAATCAGGGACTCGGGGGACCGCCCGAGAGTGGCTCTGGGCCTGGGAATGAGAGCCGCGCTGGTGCTGGTCCTCGCCGGTGTTCTGTGCTGGGCGTTTGGCCAGGGGATCGTCGCGCTATGGCTGTTCATGGTTGCAGCCGTGATAGTGGCGCTCGTCCTGCCGCTCCCGGCGGCGCTGGTGTCCCCGCTGTTCATGGGAGTCGCCGGATGGTTGGTGGACATGTTGCCCATGCTGGTGCTCGTCGGCTGGGCCGCGGTATCGCTGAGGTGGATCGTTACTCTGCTGCGGCAGCGCCGTATGCCGCGCGGGGGGCGCTTCGTATGGCTGGCGGCGGGGCTGGCCGTGTGGACGGGCCTCGGCGTCCTGGCGATCGTCAGCGCCGACCTCAAGCACTTTGCGCTGCTGTTCGTCGTCCAGGTGCTCATCAGCGCAACACTGCTGGCGGCGGTCGACTCTTTGCAGGACCAAGAGTCCCGCCGCCGAGTCGCTACAGGGCTGCTCGCCTTCGTGGTGTTCTTGTCGGTGGCGGTGTTCCTGGAATGGGTCGGCGTGCCCGTTCAGGAACTCAAGGATTCAAGCGTGGCGGATCGCGTCGAGTCTGCCTATGGAGTAGACGCCTTCACGAACAGCCTCGAGATGATCAAGTACGTGCGCTCGAGTAAGGCCGGCGCTCCGGACCTGCGCCGGGCGTTGAAGGGGGTGAGCAGCGACAATCCCGGCCTGCCGCCTCTCGAGGTCTTCAAGCCGAAGTTCCAGGCGTGGCGCAAGAGCCTCATGGTGAGCTTCGAAGGCTCCGCCAGACCACTCGAGAAAGAGCTCTCGGCTGTGGGCGTGGAGCTGCTCTATGACAACGTCGGGCTCGCCCCGGCCAACAACGTCCCTCGCATGAGGAGCTTTCCTCGCAACTCGCTTACCTACGCGGGAGTGTGTGCGGCTCTGTTCCCGCTGGGCCTCTACGCGGCGTGGACGGCGGCGGACAGAAAGCGCATGTTCGGATGGTTGGCGGTTACTGCAAGTCTTTTCGGTGCAGCTTTCTCCCTCGCTCGTGGTTCGTGGTTGGCGTTGCTCATCGGGGTGATCTACCTAGGGATCGACGGATCGATTCCGCTTCGGCGAAAGCTGCAAGCCGCGGCCGTGCTGGGCGCGGCGGCTCTGGTTATCTCCGGCTTGTTCCTTGCCAAGTACGGAGTGGACCCCCTAAGCGCGCGCGGTGAAGCCGAGGGAAGCGTCAACACGCGCGAGATCCTGTACACCGACACCGTCGAAAGGGTAAGCCGAGGCAACATCTACTTCCTGACCGGGTACGGCACGGAGACCGCACGGGGGGAGGGCG
>JACDAL010000096.1 GCA_013695465.1 Actinomycetota bacterium
TCGAGTTCGAGCGGAACCTCGATACGATCATCCAAGGGGGCCTCCCTTCTTGCGGTTTCGTCACCGAACAAGCTAGGGAGGCCCTCCGCCGTTCAGGCGGATTCCCACCGTCTTTCACAAAGAGCGCAATTCAGGGTCCCAAACCGGCCTTCGGAGAGTACCTCTCAGATTTTTTCTATGGGATTTTTCGAAAGGTCGGTTGGTCAGGCATGTGGAGCCGTAGGCGCTGTTGGAGTGGCGAAGGTCTGACGCCTAGCGCGGGTCCCACTTCGTTCTCGGCGCGATGACCTCCGGCAGGATCCGATCCTTGTAGCGTTGCACGGTCTCGATCAAGTGCGCAACGACCCCGTCGGACAACAGATTGGGATTGAGGCCCAGATCCAACAGCTTCGTATGGGCCGCGTTGTAGTAGTGGTCTTGGGCTTCGATGCGCGGATCCGCCACAGCATCCACTTCCACGTTCAATCCCAGGTCCGTGCCAACGCGCGCCACGATCACGGCGAGGTCTGAAACCGAGAACTGCTCGGTGAACTGATTGAATACTCGGAACTGGCCGGTATCGGCCGGATTCTCGAGCGCCAGCCGCACGCACTGGATCGTGTCGACGATGTTGAGGAAGCCGCGCGTCTGCCGGCCGCTGCCGTACACGCTCAAAGGGTGTCCCAAAACGGCCTGAACACAGAAACGGTTGAGCACAGTCCCAAAGACCTCGTCGTAGTCAAAGCGTGTGCACAATCGCTCGTCTCTATCGCACTCCTCCGTCCTGATCCCATAGACGACCCCTTGGTTCAGGTCGGTCGCCCGAAGACCCCAGATGCGACAGGAGAAGTGGATGTTGTGAGAGTCGTGAACCTTCGAGAGGTGATACATCGAGCCGGGAAGCTTCGGAAAGGGCAGGACATCGCTCCTTCCCTTGTGGTTGATCTCGATGAAGCCCTCTTCGATGTCGATGTCGGGCGTTCCGTACTCGCCCATCGTCCCGAGCTTGACGAGGTGCGCGTCGGGAGCGAGGTCTCGCATGCAGAAGAGAACGTTGAGCGTCCCCTCGACGTTGTTGCGCTGCGTCGCGACCGCGTGCTTTCGGTCGATCATCGAATAGGGAGCGCTGGGCTGCTCTCCGTAGTGGACGATAGTGTCGGGCTCGAAGCTCCGAAAGAGCCCCTCAACGAAGGAAGCGTCGGTGAGATCGCCGATGAAGCAGGAGATGTCCTTGTTCGAGACCTCCTTCCATGAGCGAACTCGCTCAGGCAAAGACTGGACCGGGGTCAGTGACGAGGCCCCCAACTCCAGCACCATGTAGCGGCGCAGAAAGTTGTCGGCGACGGCCACCTCGTGACCCGCGTCCGCCAAATGCAGCGCGGTAGGCCAACCGAGGTAGCCGTCGCCTCCGAGAATCAGGATGTTCACGCCCGGCAGGATACCCGCCGGGCGTCTCGCCGGCTAGGCGGCTGCCACCAAGCCGTGCGGGTCGAGCACGTACTTCTTGGACGCACCCTTGTCGAAGTCCCGGTAGCCCGCGGGAGCCTCGTCGAGGGAGACGATCGTGGCGTTGACCGCCTTGCCGATCTGGACCCTGTCGTGGAGGATCGCCTGCATCAGCTGCCGGTGGTACCGCATGACCGGGCATTGTCCTGTGGTCAAGACATGGGACTTCGCCCAGCCCAAGCCGATGCGGATGCTGAGCGAACCCACCTTTGCGGCTTCGTCCGCGGCCCCCGGGTCGCCGGTCACATAGAGCCCCGGTATCCCCAGCTTGGCGCCGGCACGGGTCACTTCCATAATCGAGTTGAGGACCGTCGCCGGCATCTCGGTGTCCGCGCTTGCTCCATGGCCGCGCGCCTCGAATCCCACGCAGTCAACTGCGGCGTCGACCTCGGGGACGCCCAGGATCTGCTCGATCTGATCGGGCAACTCCGCATCCTGGCGCAGGTCGACGGTCTCACAACCGAAGCTCTGGGCCTGCTTGAGACGGTCGGGGATGAGGTCGCCCACGATGACGACCGCCGCCCCCAGGAACTGCGCCGAGTGGGCGCAGGCGAGACCCACCGGCCCCCCGCCCGCCACGTATACGGTCGAGCCCGGGCCCACGCCCGCCGAGAACGCCCCGTGGAACCCGGTCGGGAAGATGTCGGAGAGCATCGTGAGGTCTTTGATCTTGGCCATTGCCTGGTCTTTGTCGGGGAACTTGAGCAGGTTCCAGTCGGCGTAGGGAACGAGCGCGTACTCGGCCTGCCCGCCGACCCAGCCGCCCATGTCAACGTATCCGTAAGCGGAACCGGGGCGGTCCGGGTTGACGTTGAGGCAGACCCCGGTATGGCCTTCCTTGCAGTTACGGCAACGGCCGCAGGCGATGTTGAAGGGGACGGAGACGAGATCGCCCTTCTTGATGAACTCGACGTCATGGCCGGTCTCGATCACCTCTCCGGTGATCTCGTGACCCAGGATTAGGCCTTCGGGAGCAGTCGTCCGGCCCCTGACCATGTGCTGGTCGGACCCACAGATGTTGGTGGATACGACCTTGAGGATGGCGCCGTGTGGTGCCTCGCGCCCGATGTTGGCGGGATGCACCCCGGGTCCGTCCCTCAAGACCAGCTCGGGGAACGGGATGTCTTGGACTTCGACTTTGCCCGTCCCCATGTAAGCGATGCCTCTGTTGTCGGCCATGTTCCAGTACCTCCCGGTTGAGAACAATGTCTCGAGCTCAGATGGCTCTTCTATTCCCTACCCGAGGTGGCAAGGGCTATTCGAGAGCCGTATTTCTTTCTTCGCGCCCTGGCGCGCGCTCTCCTTCCTGCAAGAGCCGTGTGATGATTGCGAGATGACTTCCAAGCTCACGGACCGGCTCGGGCGACCCCTGCGCGATCTACGCATATCGGTCACCGACCGGTGCAACTTCCGCTGTGTCTACTGCATGCCCAAGGAGGTCTTTGGGCGCGACTACCAGTTTCTGGAGCGCGACGCCCTGCTCACCTTCGAGGAGATCGACCGCCTGGCCCACATCTTCGTGCGTCTCGGAGTGGAGAAGGTGCGCCTCACCGGCGGCGAGCCACTGGTGCGGCGAAACATCGAGGTGCTCATCCAAAAGCTCGCCACCGTCGACGGCCTCGACATCGCCCTTACGACCAACGGCTCGATGCTGCCGCACAAGGCGCAGGCGCTCAGCGCGGCAGGGCTCAAGCGAGTCACTGTGAGCCTCGACTCCTTGGACGACGACGTCTTCAAAGCGATGAACGATGTCGACTTTCCCGTCGCCCGAGTGCTCGAGGGCATCGACGCAGCCGCCGAAGCCGGTTTGACGCCGGTCAAGGTCAACATGGTGGTCAAGCGAGGCCTCAACGACCACAGCATCCTCGACATGGCTCGCCACTTCCACGGCACCGCACACACTCTGCGCTTCATCGAGTACATGGATGTCGGCTCTACCAACGGATGGCGGATGAACGACGTGGTCACCGCCGCCGAGATCGTCTCCCAGGTCAACGACGACATGCCGCTCGAGGCGGTTGAGGCCAATTACGAGGGCGAGGTGGCGGCCCGCTGGCGCTATCGCGACGGCGGCGGTGAGATCGGGGTCATCTCCTCGGTCACCGGAGCCTTCTGCGGGACCTGCACCAGAGCCCGCGTCTCGGCCGAAGGCTCCCTGTACACGTGCCTGTTCGCGCTCAAGGGGTTCGACCTGCGGGGGCTTCTTCGTTCGGAGGCCTCGGACGACGACATCGCCGAAGCAATCTCATCGGTGTGGGGGAATCGCAACGATCGTTACTCCGAGCTGCGCTCGTCTCAAACCAAGGACCTTCCCCGCGTCGAGATGTCCTACATCGGCGGCTGAATGCTGCGCACCGGGAAGACGGCCAGTATCGATAGCGTATTCAAGGGGAGGTGCTCCAAGTGATCTCGGCCGGCATCGCCTCAGAGCCGCTCGACATTGCGGCTGTGATCGCAGAGGGGTCCTCTCCGTCCTCGGGTGGGGTCGCCGTGTTTCTCGGGACGGTGAGAGAGTCTGCCGCGGTCGCAGGTAACCGCGCCAAGCCGGTCACGAGACTGGACTATGAGGCCCATCCGCAGCTTGCGCCCCGGCGCATGGAGGAGATCTGCTCAGAGGCGGCGGCAAAGTGGCAGCTCAACGACGTGATCGCGCTACACCGCAGCGGCGTCTGTGAGCTGGGCGAGCCGACCGTGGTGGTGGTCTGCGGAGCCGCCCACCGCGGCGACGCCCTCGAAGCGTGCCGCTACATCATCGAAGAGATAAAGGCCACGGTGCCCATCTGGAAGAAAGAGGTCTATGCGGACGGCTCCTCGTGGGTGGGAGCGGAGGGCGGGCGGCCCTGAGGGTCCTGCGCATCGACGACGGCCGCCTCGAAGTCGCCGAGCGCCCCACCCCCGAGCCTGCCGGAGAGCAAGTGCTGGTCGAGGTCGCCGGCACCGGCGTCAACCGCGCCGATCTCCTCCAGAAGATGGGGCGCTATCCCGCCCCCAAGGGCTGGCCCGAAGACGTCCCCGGTCTCGAGCACGCCGGCACGGTGGCGGCCGTCGGCGACGGCGTGCGCTCGCTCCGGCCGGGCGATCGCGTTTTCGGAATCGTGGGCGGGGGGGGCCATGCCAGTCACGTGCTTACGACCGAGTCCCTATGCGCGCGGCTTCCCGAGGGCCTCGACCCGGTGCGGGCGGGGGGCATCCCGGAGGCCTACATCACGGCCCACGACGCGCTCTTCGAGCGCGCCCGGATGCGCCCCGGAGAGCGGGTGCTGATCCACGGGGTCGGTTCGGGGGTGGGAATAGCGGCCCTGCAGATAGCCCGCGCCGCGGGGGCCACGACCGTGGGGACTTCGAGGACGCTCGCCAAACTCGAGCGAGCCACCCAGCTCGGTCTCGATGAGGGCGTTCTGGCAGCGGACGACATGGCCGCCCTCATAGGGGAGGTCGACGTCGTCATCGACCTCATCGGCGGCGACTATCTGGAGGTGGACGTCTCTACCTGCCGGATTGCCGGCCGCATCGTTATCGTGGGACTGGTGGCGGGCGCAAGGGCGCAACTCGATATGGGTGCGGTGCTGTCGAAGCGCCTGCAAGTGACCGGCACGGCGCTAAGGAGCCGGCCTGAGCACGCCAAGGGGGCCGCGGTGGCGGCGTTCGAGCGCGAGGTCGTTCCGCTGTTCGAGCGGGGAGTGCTCGACCTTGTAGTCGACAGGGTGGTGGGCCTTGAGGAGGCGGAGGGCGCCTACGCCGCGATGGCCTCGAACGAGACTTTCGGGCGCATCATCCTCGCGCCCCATGACCTTGTCGCCAAACGCGCGTAATGGACGATCGAGTACCGATCCGGTGGTCAAACGCGCGTAATGGACGCTTGAGTACCGTGCAGCGCGACTGACCACGACGGGAGGCAGACATGGACCTGGGGCTTGAGGGCAAGGTGGCGTGGGTGCTGGGCGCCTCGGGCGGGTTGGGGCGGGCGACTGCGCGCTCGCTCGCCGACGAGGGGGCGCTCGTGGCGGTCTCGGCCCGGCGCACCGAGCTGCTGGACGAGTTCGTGACCGAGGTATCAGAAAGCGGAGGTCGCGCACTGGCGGTGCCGCTCGATGTCTCCGATGAGGCCGCCGTCAAGGAAGCCCACGGCCGCGTGGTCCAAGGCTTGGGGCCCATCGACATCCTTGTCGCCAATGCCGGCGGGCCGCCGCCGGGAGGATTCGCCCAGACCGACGACGACAAGCTGACGCAGGCGTTCGCTCTGACCACTGCATCGGCGTGGAATCTAACCAAGGCCGTGACACCAGACATGAAGGAGCGCGGTAGCGGCTGCATCGTGTTCCTCACTTCGACCTCCACCAAGGAGGTCATCCCCACCCTTCTTCTGTCCAACATGATGCGGGCCGCGGTGGTGGGCTTGGCCAAGACGCTGTCGAAAGAGCTGGGCCCCGATGGAATCCGGGTGCTGTGCGTTGCACCGGGCAGCATCGACACCGACCGATTGCGCTCGCTCGACCAGAACGCGGCCGACTCGAGCGACAAGAGCGTCGACGAGGTGCGGCGCGCGAACGCGTCACGGATTCCGCTGCGGCGCTACGGAGAGCCCAAGGAGTTCGGCGACGTGGTCACGTTCCTGGCCTCCGAGCGCGGCTCCTACGTGAGCGGGATCACTGTCGCAGTCGACGGCGGCACGCTCAACGGGATCCTGTCTTAGTGCCGAAGCCGGTCGGTTCCCAGCCGCGCTTCCAGCCCAGAGATCTGCTGAAGCAGGTGATGATCCAGCATCTGGCGCTGGCCCCGGACGGCTCCTCGATCGTCTACTCGCGCCGCACCATCGAAGACAATCGCTACCGGTCACGGGTGTGGCGCGTCGGTTATGAGGGGGGACGCGCGGAGAAGCTCACGACCGCGGCTGCCTCCGACTCGCGTCCCCGCTTCTCCCCCGACGGCCGCCGGCTGCTCTTTCTGTCGGACAGGTCTGGGAGCAGCCAGCCCTGGGTTCTGCCGTTGAGTGGAGGAGAGCCGCAGCAGGCCGCGACCCTCGAAGGCGGTGTGCGGGCGGCGGAGTGGGCGCCCGACGGGCGGCGCATCGCGTTGATTGCGCC
>JACDAL010000106.1 GCA_013695465.1 Actinomycetota bacterium
TCGCGTTCCCGCTTCAGCTCGAAAAAGCCGTCCTGTTCGGCAAAGTAACAGAAGTGATCCCACATTTCGCCGGCGGCCTCACCAACGGGAGCCGTAGAAATCACCGGCCCGAAGAGGCCGCGACCCGACTCAAGCACGATCGTAGGGACTCCGAAGCAACCTATCCCTTCGACCGCGGCCGCGTGCTCGTCACGTACCTCCTGCATGGTTCGGTCGTCTTCAAGAGCACGCGTTAGCAATTGTGTATCGAGTTCTGCATCGATCAACGACTTTTCGACGACCTCGGGCGTTAGCTTCTCGTCTGCTTCGTGAACACGCCGACCCAAAAAGTCGTACAGAACTCCCACAGCAGCATTCCCTAGTTCACGCCTGGCAAGAGCCAGCGTTCGCAGAGCCGGGGTACCGCGCTCATGCTTGTCCGCTAGAGGGTCTTCCTTGCCTTCGTTGATCAGCTTCAGGCTGAAGAGACGCCACTCGATATCGAGATCTCGAACCTTGATTACCTCACGCATCCATTTAGAGCCCTGCCACGCCCATGGACAAAGGGGATCGAAGTGAAACTGAATGTGTCGTTTCATCAACAAGACATACCCTGTGGCACGGCCCCAAAACAGGGGGGCACCGTCAGAAGGTTTCCGGTAAGCGCCAGCGGCGCGGTGCAATGAGTCGTTGTCCTGCCTCCGGCCCCCAGCTCTCCTGCTCGTAGAGCTCCACATCCGGGGGGTGCTTGAGGATTGGCTCGACAATCTCCCACGTTCTTTCGAGCCCATCGGCCCTCGTGAACAACGTCCGATCACCGATGAGGGCATCGAGCAGAAGACGCTCATACGCCTCGATGAGCTCCGAGCCAAACGACCCCTCGTAGTCGAAACTCATACGCGCAGGTGCAAGCTCGATGGAGGTACCCGGAAGCTTGGCCAAGAATGCGACTACGATCCCTTCATTCTCTCCCAGCTCGAGGCTGAGGTAATTCTGCTCCATCCCATCACCCAAGACCTCTTTGAACATCCGCCGCGGAGGCTCTTTGAAGACGAGGGTCACCGACTGACGGCTTTCTGCCATGCGTTTACCCGTTCTAAGAAAGAAAGGGACGCCCGCCCATCGCCAATTGTCGATACAGACTCTAACCGCCGCGTATGTCTCCGTGCCGGAATCCGCCGCCACTCCCGCCTCGTCGCGATAGCCGCGATACTGCCCGTGGACGACGTCCTCCGGGCGGAGAACGACCATCGACTCGAACACCTTGGCGGACTCGTCCATCAGGGGGTTCGGGGCAAGGCTCGTCGGAGGCTCCATCGCCACGAAAGCCAACACTTGGAACAGGTGGGTGACAATCATGTCCCGCAGTGCTCCGGTGGCCTCGTAGAAGGAAGCCCTGCCCCCTATCCCCAATGTCTCGGGCACGTCGATCTGCACGTGATCGATGTGATGACGATTCCACACCGGCTCGAAGATGCCGTTGGCGAAACGCAGCGCAAGGATGTTCTGCACCGTTTCCTTGCCCAAGAAGTGATCAATGCGATAGATCTGCGATTCATCCAGAACCTCCGACACCGTGTCCCGGAGCTCCAGGAAGGACTGCAGGTCCCAACCAAAGGGTTTCTCGATCACCAGACGCGCTCTTGTTGATAGTCCGGTGGCGCCAACAGCCTGGGTGATCGCAGAAAATGCTGCCGGCGGGACCGAGAGGTAGTAGAGGCGGCGGCAGTCGCTTCCCAGGGCCGCCTCCGCGTTCTGCACCGCGTCTACAACCGGGTGAGCATCGTCCGGAGAGAGATCGTGTGCCACGTAGGTCAGGCGCTGGGAGAAGCGAGCCCAGACTTCGTCTCGCACCGGTCTGCGGCAAAACTCCCCCGCACTCTCGAGCGCGAAATTACGGAACTCCTCGTCCGACATCTCGCTGCGCGAGTTGCCGATGATGCGATAGTCCTTCGGCATCAAGCCCTCTTCTTCGAGGTGGTAAAAGGCAGGCAGGAGCTTTCTGCGGGCGAGGTCACCGTTTGCTCCGAAAATGACGATCACGTGATCTGGTGGTGTGAGCATGCGACATTGTTACCCGCCGGGAACCCCCCGCGTACCGAATATCATGGGGCATACCCGCCGTCGATCCGTCTCGGTGGTGACAAGGAGGCAATGATGTCGACCGCTCACAATCCATTCGGCGCCCGAGGAGAGTTCGAGACTGCCTCAGGCCGCCTCGACCTCTATCGCCTGGAGGCGCTGGAGGAGGCCGGCGCCGCCCGGCTCGACGACCTTCCCGTCACCGTTCGGGTGCTGCTCGAAAACCTGCTGCGCTCATCGGGGCGTGGGTTTGCCTCGGAGGAGGACGTTACGGCTCTGGCTGCGTGGGGACAAGAGGCTAGGGGAGGGGGGGAGTTTCCCTACGTGCCGGCGCGCGTGATCCTGCAGGACTTCACAGGGGTGCCCGCCGTCGTGGATCTCGCCGCCATGCGCTCCGCCATGCACAAGGAAGGCGGCGATCCAGCCCGGGTCGACCCGCTGGTTCCAGTCGATCTCGTCATAGACCACTCCGTCCAAGTCGATGCGTTTGGCACGGTGCAGGCGTTCGCCACGAACGTGGATCGGGAGTACGAGCGCAACCACGAACGTTATTCGCTGCTGAGATGGGCACAACAGGCTTTCGAAGGTTTCCGGGTCGTTCCCCCGGGACTGGGAATCGTTCACCAGGTCAATCTCGAATATCTTGCCGAAGTCGTCGCCACGCTAAGAGATGAGGCCGGCACCGTAGCAGTCCCCGACACGCTGGTCGGAACCGATTCCCACACCACGATGGTCAATGGACTCGGGGTGCTCGGCTGGGGAGTTGGGGGCATCGAAGCCGAAGCCGCCCTCCTGGGACAGCCGATACCTCTGAGCACTCCCCGTGTCGTGGGCTTTCTCATGACCGGTGCCCTCAGCACAGGAGTGACCGCTACCGACCTCGTACTGACAATCACTGAGATGCTGAGAGCCCACGGCGTGGTCGGCAAGTTCGTCGAGTTTTTCGGCAGCGGGCTGTCGAGTCTCAGAGTCGCCGATCGGGCAACGATCTCCAACATGTGCCCGGAGTACGGCGCCACTGCGGCCTTGTTCCCGATCGACGATCAGACACTCACCTACCTTCGACTGACAAACCGAGCCGAGGACCACATCGATCTCGTTGAACGCTACGCCAAGGAGCAGGGAATCTTTCGTACCGATGAAACCAAAGCCCCCGCCTTCACCGAGCGCCTCGAGCTGGACCTCGCTACGGTCGAGCCCAGCGTTGCGGGGCCCCGCCGGCCACAGGATCGCGTTCCGTTGGCGCGCGTGTGGGAGAGCTTCAAGGACGTGTATGGGGGCGAGCCGGCCTCCGAAAACGGCCATCAAGTGCGCGACGGCTCGGTCGTGATCGCGGCCATCACCAGCTGCACCAACACCTCCAATCCCTCAGTCATGCTCGCGGCCGGACTGCTCGCCAAGAAGGCAGTAGAACGGGGTCTCACCACCAAGCCGTGGGTGAAAACAAGCCTGGCACCCGGGTCGCGCGTCGTGACCAGGTACCTCGACGCCGCCGGCCTCGCTCCTTATCTTGACAAGCTCGGCTTCCATGTCGTCGGCTACGGCTGCACGACCTGCATCGGAAACTCTGGACCCCTGCCCGAAGACGTAGCCGCGGTTGTGGATCGCGATGACCTTTCAGTGGTTTCAGTGCTGTCGGGAAATCGCAATTTCGAGGGACGTATTCACCCGCAGGTCAAGGCCAGCTATCTCGCCTCGCCGCCCCTGGTGGTCGCCTACGCGCTCGCCGGCACAGCCGACATCGATCTGACCACCGACGCATTGGGCCGGGATGAGTCCGGAGCGGAAGTACACCTCTCCGACCTATGGCCACAGGCGGAGGAGATAGAAGAAGCCATGGTATCGGTGAGCGCCGATCTCTTCGCCGACGAGTACGGGGCGATCTTCGATGGTGATGAACGTTGGAGAGATCTGCCTTCACCAGAGGGAGATCTCTACGAGTGGGATGAGAGCTCTACCTACGTCCGGGAGCCGCCCTTCTTCGAGAGTCTGGGAACGGAGCCGCCGCCTCCGTCCGACATCGTGGGCGCGCGAGTCCTCGTGAGCGTGGGCGACTCGGTCACCACCGACCACATCTCACCGGCGGGCTCGATCGCGCCAAGCTCACCTGCCGGAAAGTACCTCGTCAAAAAGGGAGTCAAGCCTCAGGACTTCAACAGCTATGGGTCTCGGCGAGGCAACCACGAGGTCATGATGCGTGGCACGTTCGCCAACATCAGGCTGCGAAACAAGCTTGCCTCGAAAGAAGGGGGCTGGACCGTCCACCTGCCCGACAACGATTCGATGACCATCTACGATGCGGCCGAGTCCTACCAACAGGACGCTATTCCCCTCATCATTATTGCCGGGAAGGAATACGGTTCCGGTAGCTCCCGGGACTGGGCCGCCAAAGGGCCGCTGCTCCAAGGGGTGAAGGCAGTGATTGCGGAGAGCTTTGAACGCATCCACCGCAGCAACCTCATCGGCATGGGGATTCTGCCCCTGCAGTTCTCCGGATCGGATAACCCCGAATCCCTCGGGCTCGACGGGAAGGAGATCTACTCGATCACCGGCATCTCATCGGGGCTCGAGCCGGGCGCCCAGCTTGAGGTCACAGCCCGAACCGACGGACAAGAGACGAGCTTCATCGTGCAATGTCGCATCGACTCGCGCGTCGAGCTCGACTATTACCGGCACGGCGGAGTTCTGCAGATGGTGCTACGGCGCATGCTGGCCGAGTAACGATGCCGAATCGCCCACACCTCGCCTCGGACTTCAGCTCACATGCTTCTGAGGAGCTGCACCCACCTCTGACGTGGGTGAATCTCCTCACTACGGAATCGTTGGCGATAAGCGGTAAATAAGGGGCATGATCGAGTACACAAAACTGCCTCGCCTGATGCTCGTGGCCGGCTAGATCCTCGGCCCACGGTAGCCAATCGCGCTCAACACGCCTCCGGGTCCGGAATTCGTACCCAGGCGCGGTTTTGCGCGTTTGAGACCATCGGTCGGACCGGAATGAGCGGTCCTAGCGCTTGGAGTACTGGGGCGCCTTGCGGGCCTTCTTGAGGCCGTACTTGCGCCGTTCCTTCTCCCGAGCATCACGCCTCAGAAAACCAGCCCGCTTCAGGGCCGGTCTGAGATCGGGATCGAGATCGGCCAGAGCGCGAGAGAGCGCATGCCTGAGCGCACCAGCCTGGCCGGCCACGCCGCCCCCGGTGAGCTTCACGGCGATGTCGTAGCGGCCCTCGGTGTTGGTAAGCCGGAGGGGTTCGGTGATAATCCTGCGGAGGGTGACGCTTGGAAAATAGTCCTCGAGGCTGCGGCCACCGTTGATCGCCCACTGCCCGTTGCCGGGCGTGAGGCGCGCAGCGCATACCGCTTCTTTGCGCCGGCCGGTGGCGCGGGTCAGGGCCTCAACCACCCGTTACCTCCTCGATCGTGTGAGCCTGCTCGGGGTTGTGTGGAGCGGCCACGCTCCTGAGGTCGAGCGACTTCGGTTTTTGTGCTTGATGGGGATGGTCGCCTTGGGCGTAGACGTTGAGTTTCTTGAGCATGGCTCGCCCGAGACGGTTGCTCGGAAGCATCCCTTTGACCGCCTTCTCGACTGCGATCTCGGGACGAGTCGCCATGAGCTTGGAGTAAGGGGTTGCGCTTAGACCGCCCGGATAGCCGGAATGCCTGTAGTACTGCTTGTCGGTGATCTTGTTCCCGGTCAAAACGATCCTGGAAGCGTTGACCACTACGACATGGTCCCCGCAGTCGAGATAGGGCGCAAAGTAGGGTTTGTTCTTACCACGGAGAAGCTGGGCGACCTCAGAGGCGAGCCGGCCCAGCACGACACCGTCCGCGTCCACGACCCACCAGTCGCGCACTATGTCATGAGGCTTCGTCGCGTGGGTTCTCATATCTTCCCTTTGGCGGCTACGAACGGCTTGATAGTCGGAGAAGCCGCAGGATAACGGCACCTGCGAAGCCGGGTCAAATCGGCCTGCTCCAAGTGTCATCATACTCGACCGAAACCAAGCAGAGACCGTGTGGGGGGGCGACGGGGCCTGCCGTGACTCGGTCCCGGGCCTCGAGTACGCCCGCGGCTTCGTCCGGCCCCCGCTTTCCCTCCCCCACCTGAATGAGTGTGCCGACCAGCGAGCGAACCATCTGCTGGACGAAGGCGTTGGCGCGCGCCCGGATTCGAACGATAGAGCTGGAGCGTGAGCACGACAACTCGAACAGTGTCCTTTGAGCCGAAGCTCCTGCCGGAACACGCCCAAACGAACTGAAGTCGTGCTCGCCGATGAGATGGCCCGCCGCCTCGTTCATCGCGTCAAGTGAAAGCTCTTTCCGATGCCACAGAGCCGTTCTCGCCAGGAACGGATCAGGGACGTCCGACTGCAGGATGGCGTACACGTAGAGGCGAGAGCGAGCGCTGAAGCGTGCGCTGAACGCCGGGTCGGCTCGATCGCAGGCACTCACGGCAATGCGGCCGCCGAGCGCAGAATTGAGGGCGGCCCTCAGCTTGTCGAGATCAGTCTCCTCGTCAACCTCGCGCACACTCATCACTTGGCCGAGCGCATGCACACCGGCGTCGGTCCTGCCCGCGCCGGTTGATTCCAATTCCTGGGAGCGTAGCAGCCGGGACAACGCTGCGTCGATCTCTCCTTGCACCGTCGTAACCGACGACTGTGTGGCGAACCCATGAAAATAGGAGCCGTCGTAGGAGATGTCGAGACGAAGGTTCAGGTCAAGTGGCCCGTCGCGAAATTAGCGCCAACATCGAGGGCGACACTGCGCGTCGAGGGCCAGGCGCGAGGAGTCGAGCGTACCTGGAAGGTACGTGAGCGACAAGAAACGCAGCCATCGGCCATGCAGGGCCGCTCGAATGTGACGATAATTTCCGCTACGGGGCACCTAAGTGGTCTCCTCGTCGCCGTCGTCGGCGACAGTTTCCTCTTCACTCGGCTCCGCCTGCTCGCTCGCAGTTGTCACCGCAGCTCCTTCGCCAGGCGCCCCGCCTCTCCTCCGTCCCGGCCGGCGCAGACGACGCCTGCCGGCCGCTTCGGTCTCGGCGGTGGCGGAGGAGCGCACAACCGCACCCTCCACTAGCTCGACGAACGCCATAGGGGCCCCGTCTCCTTGACGCGGCCCGATCTTGAGCATCCGTGTATAGCCGCCGTTTCGCTCCGTAAAGCGCGGCCCTATCTCTGCGAACAGCTTGTGCACGAGCTCTCGGTCCTCGATTGCCGACAAGACCTGGCGACGATGATGAATACTGCCCTTCTTGGCCTTGGTTATCAAGTGTTCGGCATAGGGACGCAGCAACCTCGCTTTGGCCTCTGTGGTCTTCACCCGCTCGTGCTCGAACAAGGAGCGGGCAAGGTTACGAAGCATCAGCCTCTGATGAGAGGGGTTGGATCCGAGTGCAGGTCCCTTTCTAGGCTGTGGCATAACGGTCTAGAACTCTTTCCGCTTTAGGGACAAGTCCAGCTCCTCGAGCTTGGCCTTGACCTCGTCGATCGACTTCTGGCCGAAGTTTCGGATCTCGAGCAGGTCCTCTTCAGACTTCTGCAGCAGTTCGCCCACTGTCGTGACCCCCTCGCGCTTGAGACAGTTGTAGGAGCGCACGGTCAGGTCCAAATCCTCGATCGGCTGCGCCAGCACCCCCGAGACAACTTCCTCTTCTGGGTCCGGGCCCAGGACCAAGCCTCCCATGCCCTCACCCAGATTGGAGAACAGCTGGAACAGCTCCACCATGGTAGAGCCGGCAGATGACAACGCCTCCGCTGGAGTGATCGAGCCGTCGGACTCGACATCCAGAATAAGGCGGTCGTAGTTCGTCATTTGCTCGACACGCGTCGGCTCGACGTCGTAGGTCACCCTCCGAATTGGAGAGAAAAGTGCATCGATGGGTATCGCCCCGATGGCTTCCTTGGGGGCGCTCGCCGCCGCTACATAACCCCTGCCCTGCTCGATCCGCAGCTCGGTTGAGAGACTTGCGTTCTTGTTGAGCGTTGCGATGTGATGTTTAGAGTTGAGGATCTCCACACCGGCTGGGAGCTGAATGTCGCCCGCCGTTACCTCAGCGGGCCCGTTGACCCGCAGGTGAACCGTCGTGGGCTCGTCGTTCTCGCTGCGAATGACAAGCTCTTTCAGGTTCAGAACGACGTCGGTGACATCCTCGGCCACACCTTCGATGGTCGAAAACTCGTGCAAGACGCCGTCGATCTTTAGCTGAGTCACTGCCGCCCCTGGGATGGACGAAAGCAGCGTACGACGCAGCGAGTTGCCCAGCGTGTAGCCGAAACCCGGCTCCAGCGGCTCGATGATGAATTTGCTTCGTTGTAATGAGATCTCTTCCTCAGAGACCTGCGGACGTTGGACGACCAACAGATTCAATTAAGCTCCTCTCCCGGCGAGCAAAGGGTTTGAAATTACTTCGAGTAGTACTCGACGATGAGCTGCTCCTGCACCGGCGCATCGATCTGGTTGCGCTCCGGCAAGGCGCGCACTTCAACTGCCATTTCCCTCAGGTTCGAGGATAGCCAGTCGGGTATCACTCGTCCCTCCGCGTAGGAGGTGTTCTCGATGATCCGGCCGACATTGCGCGAACGGCCTCGAACACTCACGACGTCTCCGGGCTTCACTCGATACGACGCAACGTTGACCTTGCGTTCGTTCACCTGGAAGTGGCCGTGGGACACAAGCTGCCGGCCCATGCCGCGGTTCATGGCGAACCCGGCCCGGTAGACAACGTTGTCGAGTCGAGACTCACAGATCCTCATGAGCACTTCGCCCGTGACTCCCTTCGACCGAGCGGCCTCACGGTAGTAGCTCCGGAACTGCTTCTCGAGCACTCCGTAGAAGCGTTTGGCCTTCTGCTTTTCACGTAGCTGAAGCAAATACTCGCTCTCTCGGACGCGCCCTCGGCCGTGTTCTCCAGGAGGTGGCCGGCCCTTCTCAATAGGGCACTTAGGAGACTCACATCGAGTCCCTTTCAAGAACAGCTTGGTCCTTTCACGCCGGCAAAGCCGGCACACAGGCCCGGTATAGCGCGCCATCAGACTCGCCTCCTCTTTCGAGGCCGGCAGCCGTTGTGTGGAACGGGCGTAACGTCTTTGATGCCGATAACCTCCAGACCAGAAGCCTGCAGAGAGCGGATAGCGGTCTCCCGCCCCGAACCCGGTCCCTTAACCATCACGTCGACTCGCCGAACGCCGTGCTCCTGAGCACGGCGCGATGCCGCCTCGGCTGCCTGCTGTGCCGCGTAGGGAGTGGATTTGCGAGAGCCCTTGAAGCCCACGTTACCGGCAGATGCCCACGAAATAACGTTTCCCTCAGGATCGGTAATCGAGATGATTGTGTTGTTAAACGTGGACTTGATGTGTGCGACACCGTGAACGATGTTCTTCTTTTCCCTGCGGCGAGTCTTCCTAGCTCTGCGTGGACCGGCCAAACTGCTGTCCTTCCTTCTAGGTTTCTAGGAACTACGGGCTACTTCTTTGTCTTTTTCTTGCCGGCGACTGCCTTGCCGGGACCCTTGCGGGTGCGAGCGTTCGTATGGGTTCTCTGCCCATTCACGGGAAGTCCTCGGCGGTGCCGTAATCCTTGGTAGCAACCGATATCGATCTTGCGCTTGATGTTCTGGTTGATCTCGCGGCGGAGATCTCCCTCGACCCCATAGTTATCTCCGATGAAATTGCGCAAGCGGACAACTTCTTCATCGGTCAAATCTCGCACTCGCGTTCCGGCATCCACCCCAGATCCACCGCAGGTTTCCTGTGCGCGGGTTGGCCCCACCCCAAAGATATAGGTCAAGGCGATATCGAGACGCTTGTCCCGAGGCAGGTCCACACCGGCGATTCGAGCCATTAAGGCCTCCTTATCCCTGTTTTTGCTTATGCCGGGGATTCGAGCAGATCACCATTACGTTCCCGCGCCTGCGAATAATCTTGCACTTGTCGCAGATTCTCTTGACGCTGGGATGAACTTTCATCTTCTTGCTCCTATTTGTACCGGTAGACCACACGTCCGCGCGTGAGGTCGTAGGGGGACAGCTCCACCAGCACTCGATCTCCCGGCAGGATGCGGATGTAGTGCATGCGCATCTTCCCCGAAATGTGAGCCAAGACCTTGTGACCGTTGTCGAGCTCGACTCGGAACATGGCGTTGGGCAAGGTCTCATTGACCGTGCCCTCGATTTGGATGCCCTCTTCCTTCTGGGCGCCCTTCTCCTTGTTCTTCGCCATGCGCGCGGTTCCTACTTTCATCGACTATCGTTTGATCCGGCCGGGGATGCGGACCGCACCGAGAGCGCGCGGAAAGTGCCCTGACCGACCTCTGAGAATAGCAGAAATTCGCTTCCTAGTCGAATTCAACTTGAATCACGCCTGGTCAGGACCTCGTGACCCTCCTCGGTGATCGCCACGGTGTGCTCAAAATGAGCAGACAGCCCGCCGTCCGCCGTCACCACCGTCCAGCCGTCGTCGAGAGCTTTGGTGGCCGCCCCGCCGGCGTTGATCATGGGCTCGATTGCCAAAGTCATCCCCGCCCCCAGGATTTCCCGGCGACCCGGGGGACCGTAGTTGGGAATCTGTGGGTCTTCGTGCAGCGCGCGACCGACTCCATGACCCACGTACTCCCGCACCACGGAGAACCCCGCCTGGATGGCAACCTGTTCGACGGCGTGGCCGACGTCGCCCAAGCGCCGACCCGGATAACACTGTTCGATGGCCGCATCGAGAGACCTCTCACCCGCTTCGAGCAACCGCTCCGCGTCGTCAGATATTGCTCCCACAGGAAATGTCCAGGCGGAATCGGCGTGAAGACCCTGGTAGAAAGCCCCGACATCCAACGACACGACGTCGCCCTCCTGTAGTACGTGGTCTGAAGGGATCCCATGAACGATGACGTTGTTGGGCGAGGAGCAGATCGAACCGGGGAAACCCTTGTACCCCTTGAACGAGGGTTTTCCGCCGGACGAAACAATCGCGCTCTCCGCTATTGCATCGAGGTGGCGCGTGGTCACGCCCGGTCGCAGAGCCTCCTGAAGCCGCAGAAGCGTATCGCTCACCATCACACCCGCCTTACGCATGATGACAAGCTCCTCGGGCGACTTCTTGTAAATCATCTCAGGCTGTCCACGATGCGGGAGAAGACCTCGTCGGGGGATCCCATCCCATCTATCATGTGCAGCACGCCCTGGTAGTGGGACTTCAAGGGTTCGGTCTGATCATGATAGAGACGCAGCCGCTTCTTGACGTTCTCCGGAGCGTCGTCCGCACGCCTCTCGACCTGCCCCCCACAGCGGTCGCAAGTCCAGTCTTCCTCCGGCGGGGCGTCCTCATGGTAGTTGCGGCCGCAGTTCGAGCACACTCTTCGCCCCACGATCCTTTGCAGGGACACTTCTTCCGGCACCTCCAGCGCGAGTACCGCTTCGATCTCGGCCGAGTGTTCGGCAAGCACCTTGTCAAGAGAATCGGCCTGCGAGATATTACGCGGAAACCCGTCGAGCAGGAAGTCATCGAAATTCTTCGCCTCCAGACGCTCGCTTACCACCGCCAAGGTCACATCATCGGGTACCAATTTGCCCTCGTCCACGAATTCCTTCGCCTTAATTCCCACGTCGGTCTTCTCGGAGATGGCCCAACGAAACATGTCTCCGGTGGCGATCGCGTCGAGGCCGAATTCCTCGGCAACGCGCCTCCCTTGCGTTCCTTTGCCTGCCCCTTGAGGGCCAAAGATAAGAAGTCGCATAGGTCTTGTGCCCCCGCCTAGCCTATGGACCCGTTAGATGATGCTGCATTATCTCAAGAACCCTTCGTAGTGCCTCATCATCAGTTGAGATTCGATCTGCTTCATCGTTTCGAGCGCCACGCCCACCGTGATCAGGATCGACGTTCCTCCGAAGGGAAGCGCCTGCAGCCCAAAGGCGCGCAATGCAATTGATGGAAGCAAGGCGATCGCAGCAATGAACAGAGCGCCTGGAAGGGTGATTCGAGTGAGGATTCGATCGAGATGCTCGGCCGTCTGCCGACCCGGACGGATGCCGGGAATGAATCCACCGTACTTTTTCATGTTGTCCGCAACATCCATCGGGTTGAAGCTGATAGCGGTGTAGAAGTAGGCGAAGAACACCACCATCGTGCCGTATAGGATCATGTACACGAAGCTGCTCGAGTTGACGAGATGGTTTGTGATGAAGTCCTGAATCACGTCCACCTGCACCACGTTTTGCAGAAGGCTGGGGATGTAGAGGACACTCGATGCGAAGATGATCGGGATCACACCGGCCTGGTTCACCTTCAGGGGGATGTAGGTCGACTGCCCCCCCATCTGGCGCCGGCCGACAATCCGCTTGGCGTACTGAACGGCAATCCTTCTTTGGCCCTGCTCCATCATGACGATCGCAAGAATGATCCCGATACCCATCAGCACGATCACGCTGAACAGTACAGGTCCGCCCTGATCGAGAATTGCCTTCCCCTCGCTGGGGAGAGTCGACACAATCGACGCGAAGATCAAAATTGACATGCCGTTACCGATGCCTCGTTGGGTGATGAGCTCACCGAGCCACATGATCAGCGCCGTACCGGCCGTCAGAGACATGACGATGAGCCCTACTCGCGGTCCCGAGAAACGAGGTATGAGATCGATCGGCTGCCCTCCCGGCCCCTGAATCTGCCCGCTGTGAAACAAGAACGCCAGCCCGGTCGACTGCAAAATTGCCAGTAACACAGTTAGATAACGGGTCCACTGCGTGATCTTCTTGTAGCCGGCCTCGCCTTCCTTGGACCATGCCTCGAGCTTGGGAATCACGGCCGTCAAGAGCTGCATGATGATGGACGATGTGATGTAGGGCATGATTCCCAGGGCGAAGATCGCCATCTGGGTCAGCGCGCCGCCCGAAAACAGATTGATGAAGTCGAATACCCCGCCTTGTGCTCCTCTGGCGAAGGCTTGTGCGGCTTGGACGTCGATGCCCGGTGTAGGGACGTGGGCGCCAAACCGATACACCCCAATGATCAGCAGAGTGAACAGGATCTTCTTGCGTAGGTCGGGAACTTTGAAAGCATTGACGAAGGCTCCAAGCAGGTTCATTCGTCAGGACCTCCCACGCGCGACGATCTCGACCTTGCCTCCGGCCGCCTCGATCTTCTGCCTGGCTGCAGCGCTGAAGGCGTGCGCCTTAACCGTCACGGCCCGATCGATATCTCCCTGGCCCAGGACCTTGATGATCCTGTCTCGCTTGCGGACCAGCCCGGTCACCCTGAGCTCGGCCGGTCCGATCTCAGACGACTCGATCCGGGCCAGCTCGGAGACGTTGACCGCCCCGTAGGCGACGCGGTTGATGGGTTTGAACCCTTTGCGCTTGGGCAGTCGGCGCACGAGTGGCATCTGGCCGCCCTCAAAAAACAGAGGCACACTGCCGCGCGCCCGGGTACCCTTACTTCCGCGACCTGCGGTTTTTCCGCGGCCCGATCCTTCTCCGCGACCGACCCGCCTGCGCGCTCTACGAGCCCCCTGTGGTGGCTTCAGCTCGTGCAGTTTCATATCTCCTCGATCTCCTCAACCGTCACTAGATGCTCCACGGCCTTGATCATGCCCCTAATCTCGGGCTTGTCTTCGTGAACCACGCTGTGGCCGATGCGCCTGATGCCGAGAGCACGCAAGGTCCCGCGCTGCCGCGCCCCTCGGTCCAGGGCGGAGCGCACTTGCACCACCTTGAGCCTGATCATCTGGTGCTCCGAACCGGAAATACGGCGTGAACCGAGAGGGTCACTGCGCCCCCGATTGAATCCCGATCCCGACCTCGGCGGAGCCGTTTCGCCAGGCGCGAAGAGCGCTGCGTACCTGGAAGGGAGGTGAGCGACGAAGTAACGCCGCTAGCGGGGATGCAGAGGCGCTCGAATGCCACCGGATTTCGGGCGAGGTGCACTCAGGAAGCCGATGATCCGGCGGGACTTGCGCCGCGCAGCAGGTACGGGGGGGCGACTTCCTCGGGGAGCTTGCCTCTCTTGCGAGCGATCTCCTCCGCAGTCTTGATTCCCTGCAGCGCCTTAACGGTAGCGTGCACGATATTGATGGGGTTGCTCGAACCAAGCGATTTCGAGAGTATGTCCCGGATCCCGGCGCACTCGACGACGGCGCGCACGGGACCTCCCGCGATTACTCCGGTTCCCGGAGAAGCTGGCTTCAAAAGAACAACGGCGGCCGAGTCCTCGCTGATTATTTCATGGATGATCGTTTTACCAATCATGGGAACCGTGAAGAAGTTCTGCTTCGCTTCCTCGATGCCTTTCTGGATCGCAGCCGGAACCTCCCGTGCCTTGCCATAACCGACGCCGACGCGGCCGGCTCCATCCCCCACTACCACCAGCGCAGTGAAGGAGAACCGGCGGCCGCCTTTGACCACCTTGGCAACTCGGTTGATCGAGACAACGCGCTCCTCGTACTGGTTGCGATCGTCGTCCCTTTGGGAACGACCTCCCGAACCTCTTGCCATTAGCTTTCTCTCCTCCTAGTGGTACGTCGCGAAAGTAGCGCGAGTATCAAGGGCGATCCTGCGCACCAATTTGAATTCCGATTCCGACCTCGGCGGATAAGAATCCCAATTCCGACCTCGGCGGAGCCGTGCCGTGAAACGCAGCCATCGGTGATGCAGGGCACGACGAATGTGCCGATGATTCCCGTGCAAGGGCACTAGAAGTCAAGCCCGCCCTCGCGGGCGCCCTCGGCTAGAGACTTGACTCTCCCATGGTAGCGAAAGCCTCCTCGGTCAAATGTCACCCGCTTGATTCCGGCGTCGGCGGCGCGCGTCGCCACCGCCCGCCCCACCGCTTTCGCCCTGGTCGTCGGGTCGCCGCCTTCTCGAACTTTTTGGGACGACGCAGACACGAGCGTCCTCCCGGAGGAGTCGTCGATGAGCTGAGCGTAGATCTGCCGGTTGGACCGGTACACCGCGAGACGCGGGCGTGCTTCTGTTCCAACCGCCAGCTTTCTCACCCGGCGATGCCGTTTTACCCTGCCCTGCGCCTTCAGGTCCGAAGTCATTCTTAGCCCCCCGCCTTCGCGGCCTTACCGGCCTTGCGCTTTATGTGCTCTCCCTCGTACCGGATGCCCTTGGCCTTGTACGGCTCGGGCTTTCTGATCGCTCGGATCTCCGCCGCAACCTGGCCCACGAGCTCCTTGTCGATGCCCCTCACCACGATCCTCGTTGGAGTCGGGAGCTCGAACTCGATGCCGGAGGGAGCCTTCTTGACAACAGAATGCGAGAAACCAATCTGGAACTCGATGTCGTCGCCCCGCTTGGCCGCCCGGTAGCCGACCCCATGAATCTCAAGCCGCCTCTCGTAGCCCTGGGTGACTCCCTGAACCATATTGGCGACTAAGCTCCGCACCAACCCGTGCAGCGCACGCACTTCCCGCTCGTCGTTGGCGCGCGTGACCCTAATCTCGCCGTCCGAGCGCTCCAGCGCTATGCCTTTTGGCACTCTCCTGGAGAGTTCCCCGCGAGGCCCTTTGACGGCCACATCCCCGGAGGAAACCGTGACCTCGACTCCCGAGGGCACACTGATAGGCGCTTGACCTACACGAGACATCTTTCGACCTTTCCCCTACCAGACATGCGCCAGAACCTCTCCCCCGACGCCCACTCGGCGGGCCTCTCTGTCGGTCATGACCCCCTGAGAGGTCGAGATGATTGCGATGCCGAGACCACCGAGTACACGGGGCAGTTCGCGCGCTCCCTTGTACACACGCCGCCCGGGCTTTGAAACCCGGCTAATCCCGGCAATTGCAGACTCCCTGTCTACCGAATAGCGCAGGCGGATCTTGATGTTCGCATGCGTCTCCTCGCGCGAAGTCTCATAGCTCTGCACAAACCCCTCATCGGCCAAAATCCTGGCGATACTCTCCTTGATCTTAGACGCAGGAATTACAACCTCGTCGTGGGCCGCCGACGACGCATTACGGATACGCGAAAGCATGTCGGCCACGGGATCGGTCATGCTCATCTATCTACCAGCTCGCTTTCGTGATACCGGGGATCTCCCCGTTGTGGGCCATGTGCCGAAAACACAACCGGCAAAGCCCAAAGCGTCGATACACGGCCCGCGGCCGCCCACAGCGCACACATCGAGAGTAGGCTCGCACCCTGTACTTGGGTTTCCGTTCTGCCTTGTTCCGCAAGGCCTTCTTCGCCATCTATGCCTCCAACCTTCCGCTCCTGAACGGGAAGCCAAGTGCGCTCAAAAGCGCCCTGCCGCCCTCATCGTCCTGAGCGGTCGTGACGATCGTGATGTCCATTCCACGGGGGACATCGATGTCGTCGTAGTCGATCTCGGGAAAGACAAGCTGCTCGGTCAGTCCGAAGCTGTAATTGCCCCGGCCGTCAAAAGACTCCGGGTTCAACCCACGGAAGTCGCGAATACGAGGAAGCACGATCGCCATCAACCGGTCGAGAAACTCCCACATTCGATCGCCCCTCATGGTCACGGCCGCTCCAATAGGCATGCCGCGGCGGATCTTGAAAGTCGCCAGCGACTTTCGAGCGTTACGCAGAGTCGGCTTCTGGCCGGTAATCGTGGTGAGGTCCTTGACCGCACCCTCCAAGAGTCGAGCGTCACGCGATGCGTCTCCTACCCCCATGTTCACTACGATCTTCTCGGGGCGGGGAACCTGCATGACGTTCTTCAGGCCAAGATCCTTTTGAAGCCTGGGAGTTAACTCTTGGCGATAATGCACTTTGAGCCGGGGTGCATAGGTAGCCTGGGCCATCACAGCTCCGTCCCGCATTTAACACACACTCGCACTCGCGCCCCCGAGTCATCGACACGATGAGCCACACGCGTAGCTCCGTCGTTGGGACAGATCAGGGCGACATTCGAAACATCAACCGCGGCCTCCTTGTGTTGAATGCCGCCTTCCTGCCCGCCCCGGCGATTGGGCCGTACCTTCTCGTGCCTAGTGACGCTGTTCACGCCTTCGACGATCACCTTGCCCCGTTTGGGGAGCACGGCCAGAACACGTCCCTCGGCCCCCAGATCCTTGCCGGAGATCATCCGCACCCGGTCGCCCTTCCTGATACTCGCGGATGGCATCAGAGCACCTCCGGAGCAAGGGAAACTATGCGCATGAACCGCCGGTCCCTGAGCTCGCGCGCGACGGGGCCGAAGATGCGAGTGCCTCGCGGCTGCATCTGGCCGTCGACGATCACGACCGCGTTGTCGTCGAACTTGATGTAGGACCCGTCGATACGGCGGCGCTCCTTGGCAGTGCGCACCACTACGGCCTTGACCACATCCGATTTTTTGACGGTACCCCCTGGGATGGCATCTTTGACCGTGCACACGACGATGTCGCCTATGCCCGCATAGCGGCGCCGCGTTCCGCCCAAGACCTTTATGACCAAGACCTCACGAGCCCCGGTGTTATCTGCAACACGACATCTGGTTTCCTGCTGGATCACTTCGCCTTTTCTACTATCTCGACCACCCGCCAGCGCTTCGTCTTCGACAAAGGCCTCGTTTCGGCGATCCTGACTCGGTCGCCGACTCCTGCCAGGCTGCTCTCGTCATGCGCCTTCAGACGGGTAGTGCTTCGCACTATTTTTCCGTAGGTGGGGTGCTGGGCGGCGTCTCTAACCTCGACGACAACCGACTTGTCCATGACATCGGAGACGACGAACCCGGTGCGTACCTTCCGCTTGCCCCGCTCACTGATCTCGCTCGCTTCACTACTCACAAGCTCATTCTCCTTAGTGCTCCGCATTGGAATGCTCCACACCTGCTTCACCGAGCTCGCGCTCTCTCAGAACGGTCTTGATGCGCGCTATCTCTCTACGTAGCTGGCGCAGTCTCCTGTAGTTCTCGAGCTGCCCGGTGGCGTGCTGGAAACGAAGATTGAAGAGTTCCTCGCCCGTCTCCGCTAGCGCCTGCTCGATCTCTTCGATCGAGAGCTCTCTGAGCTCGGCTGCCGACGCCATCGCTAGGTAACCTCCAGAGTCTGCTCGCGTGTCACGAACTTGCACTTCACTGGAAGCTTGTGGGCGGCCAGCCGAATGGCCTCCTTGGCCAATGGCTCCGGCACACCGGCCAGCTCGAACATGACGCGCCCGGGTTTGACCACGGCTACCCAGCTCTCCGGGTTCCCCTTGCCCGACCCCATTCTTGTCTCCGCAGGCTTCTTTGTTACCGGCTTGTCGGGGAAGATCGTGATCCAAACCTTGCCGCCACGACGGATATGCCGGGTCATCGCGATACGCGCCGCCTCGATCTGTCGGTTTGTGATCCAACCAGCTTCCAGAGTCATCAGTCCGTAGTCACCAAACTTGACCGACGTCCAACCCTTGGATTTGCCGCGCCTTTTCCCGCGCTGGACTTTTCTGTGCTTTACCTTCTTCGGCTGCAGCATGGCTACTGCTCCCTCGTTGGGGGCTCGCCGGAAGCGGCCCCGGTAGCAGGCGTGACGGCCGACTGTGCCTCCGGCGTTTCGGACACGCTAGCGGCCGAGGTCACCTGGGGGGCGGCCGGAGCCGGTGTTTTTTGGGGGTTGGGTGCGCGCGCTTGCTGCGACCGACGGGCGCGCTCTTCAGCACCACGTCCCACGGTCTCGCCTGCGGCCAGTGCGGCTTCACGCCGTAACCGGGCGGTGTCTCGCGCAGTGGCATAGATGTCCTGGAACGGACCCTTGTAGATCCATACCTTAACTCCGATGCGACCGAAGGTCGTGCGAGCCTCGTGAAATCCATAGTCGATGTCGGCGCGAAGCGTATGCAGAGGCATCTGTCCGTCGATGTACCACTCGGAACGGCTCATCTCCGCTCCGCCCAGCCGCCCGGAGCATTGCACCCGCACGCCCTTGGCGCCGTGGCGCATCGCGGTTCCAACGGCTTTCTTCATCGCTCGTCTGAACGACACTCTGCTGGCGAGTTGCTCTGCGACGCCTTGCGCGATCAGCTTTGCATCCAGCTCTGGCTGCTTAACCTCGATGATATTGAGCCTCACGTCCACCGGTCGTCCGTAGAGCTTTGACTCCATCCGCTCGAGCTGAGAGCGCAGGCGCTCGGCCTCAGTTCCTCTGCGGCCGATCACGATGCCCGGACGCGCGGTGTGAGTGTCAACACGCACGCGTTCTCTGGTTCGCTCGATCTCGATTCGGCTGATGCCCGCATGGGGGAGCTGGCCCAGCAAATACTCTCGCACCCGCAGATCGGCCTCTAGATAGTCGCGGTACTGCTTCTCGGAGTACCAACGCGACTTCCAGTCGGTATAGATACCAAGTCTGAAGCCGTACGGGTGGACCTTCTGCCCCATGCCTATTCGTTCCCTTCATCTTGGCGTCCCCGACTCCGCCTCGTTCTGCGGCGGGAGGTCGCGGGAGCCGCAACTTCCACTGCCGCACGGACGGCCCCTTCCACGCGGCCCACGACCACGGAGATATGGCACGTTCGCTTGCGCACCCGAGTTGCCCGTCCCAGCGCGCGAGGTCGAAAACGCCTCAAAGTCGGTCCTTCATCAACCCACGCTCGGACCACGATGAGCTCGTCCGCCGGAAGCTCGTGATTGTGCTCGGCGTTGGCAACGGCTGAGTCCAGGACCTTTGCGATCGGTGTCGACGCCGCTCGTGTGGAGAACCGCAGCACCCGCCGCGCATCATCGACATGACGGCCTCGAACGAGATCTACTACCTGTCGCGCTTTGGTGGGAGAGATTCTGACGTACCTAGCCGTGGCGCGCGCTTCTTGCGCTTCGCCGGCCGTTCTGACAGCCACTATCTCATCCTCGCCGAGCGCTCCGAGCCGCCGTGGGTCCGGAAAGCTCGCGTAGGAGCGAACTCACCCAGCTTGTGACCCACCATGGATTCGGTGACGTAGATCGGGACGTGCTTCCGGCCGTCATGCACCGCGATCGTGTGGCCCACCATCTCTGGAATCACAGTCGATCGCCTCGACCACGTCTTGATAACTCTTTTCTGGTTTCTATTGTTCATCTCGACTACCTTCACCAACAGATGGTCGTCGACGAACGGGCCCTTCTTCAGGCTCCGAGGCACTATCTCCCTCTCTTCTTACGTCTACGCCGCACGATGAGCGCATCAGACTGCTTCTTCTTTCGAGTACGCCCCTCCTTCTTGCCCCAGGGACTCACCGGGTGCCGGCCCCCCGACGCCTTGCCCTCGCCTCCGCCTAGGGGATGGTCGACCGGGTTCATTGCCACTCCCCTGACCGATGGTCGCTTGCCCTTCCACCGAGCACGACCTGCCTTGCCGATCGAAATGAGCTCGGCCTCCGCGTTTCCCACCTGACCGACGGTGGCCCGGCAGTCCATCGCCACCATTCGCATCTCGCCCGAAGGGAGTCTCAGGGTCGCACGGGGGCCCTCTTTGGCGACAAGCTGGACCGACGAACCGGCCGAGCGCGCCATCTTTCCTCCACCACCGGGCTTGAGCTCGACGTTGTGTACGACGGTTCCGACCGGGATATTCCGCAGCGGAAGAGCGTTTCCCACTTGAATGTCTGCCTTGGCGCCCGATTCAACAGTAGCCCCGACCCGGAGTCGGTGAGGAAGCAGTATGTAGCGCTTCTCCCCATCCACGTAATGCAACAGGGCGATGCGGGCATTACGGTTGGGATCGTATTCCACATGCGCAACTTTTGCAGGAATTCCGTCCTTGTCGCGACGGAAGTCCACGATCCGGTAGCGAACCTTGTTGCCACCACCCTGATGGCGCGTGGTAATGCGGCCATAGCTGTTGCGCCCGCCCTTCGAAGGCTTCGGCTTGAGTAGGGACTTCTCGGGTCTCGAACGCGTCACATCGGCATAGTCGGAGTGACTCTGGAAGCGGCGTCCCGCCGAGGTCGGCTTGGCTTTACGAATTGGCATCGGTCGGCATCTCCTAGGACTGCTCGAAGATCTCTATGCTGTCGCCCTCGGCTAGTTTGACCACAGCGCGCTTGCTATCCGGCCGTTTCCCCTGGGCGTATCTGAAGCGCTTCACCTTGCCCTTGCGGTTGAGCGTGTTGACCTTGATTACACGCACGTCCCATATCGACTCGACCGCCTGGCGAATCTCGGTCTTGTTTGCGCCCGGGTGAACCAGAAAGGTGTAGGCGTTGCTATCGATGAGCGAATACGACTTCTCGCTGACGACCGGGGTCAGGATGACGCTGCGAGGATCTCCCTTGGTCGAGGGACTCACCGGCTCGCCTCTTTGTTTCCGGCGCGCTCGACAAACAACTCGTAGGCGCTGGATGTGAATACAACTGCATCCGCCGCCACGACGTCATACGCCGCGAGCGAGCCCTGCAACGAAAAGGCGCTGTGTGCGAGGTTTCGAAAGGCGAGGTCAACCGCCTCGTCCCCCTCGGATGAGGAGTCCAGGACGATCAAGACCTTGCCCGTGATGCCGGCCTTCACGAGGCACTGATGAGCCGCCTTGGTCTTGGTCTGATCGAAGCCGTCGAGAATGAAAACCCCCTCGGCCACTGCCTTGTCGGCCAGTGCGGATCGGAGAGCCGCTTGACGAACCTTCTTATTGACTCGCTGAACGTAGCTGCGGGGCTTGGGCCCAAAAACCGCGCCGCCACCCACCCACATGGGGCTTCGAATGGACCCGTGGCGCGCTCGCCCTGTACCCTTCTGTCGCCACGGTTTGCGTCCGCCACCCCGGACCTCTGCCCGAGTTTTTGTCGACGCAGTACCCGATCTCGCCGCCGCGAGCTGAGCGGTGACGACTTGGTGCAGCACCGCAGAGTTTACCCGTCCACCGAACAGCCCGTCGTCGAGCGATTGCTCGCCCGTCTTGGCACCGGACGCGTCGATGATGACAGCGATTGCCGACATTAGATACGCTCCCGTTGACGCAGGCGAATGGCGGACCGCACCATGACCAGGCCCCCCTTGGGACCCGGCACCGCCCCCTTGACCAGGAGCAGATTGCGCTCGGGATCGGCCTTTACGACCTCGAGATTCAAGGTGGTGACACGAACGTGGCCCATTTGGCCGGCCATGCGAGTGCCCCTGAAAACGCGCGATGGGGTAGCACAAGCTCCGATCGAGCCCGGCGAACGATGCTTGGCCTGGGTGCCGTGGGTCCTGGAAAGCCCGGAGAAGTTGTGCCTCTTCATGCCGCCGGCAAAGCCCTTTCCCTTGGTTACGCCGACCACGTCGACCCTCTCGCCCGCTTCGAACAGATCGGCTTTGATCTCCGTTCCGAGTTCACGTCCATCTAGATTAGAAAGGCGCAGCTCGACGACATGGCGGCCCGGCTCAACCCCGGCCTTCGCGAAATGACCCGCTGCGGGTTTGTTTGGCCTCTTAGCTGTGCCGAACGAGAGCTGCACAGCAGCGTATCCATCTGTCTCCTTCGACTTGATCTGGGTGATCCGGCAAGGACCCGCCTGCAAGACGGTCACAGGCAAGGCTCTACCCATGTCGTCGAACACCTGGGTCATGCCGAGCTTGCGCCCCAGAATCCCCTTAACCTCTGCCATCGACGTTGGAGTCCCTTCCCCGACCTACAGCTTTAGCTCGATGTCCACACCCGCGGGCAAGTCGAGTCTCTGGAGAGAGTCGACCGTCTTGGCGGTGGGATTCACAATGTCCAACAATCTCTTGTGCGTGCGCATCTCGAAATGCTCACGCGAATCCTTGTCCTTGTGCGGTGACCGGACGACCGTGTAAACAGATCGCTCCGTCGGCAGGGGAATTGGACCATTGACACTGGCGCCCGTCCGGGTCACGGTCTCGACGATCTTTCGCGCCGATTGATCGATCACCTCGTGGTCGTAGGCTTTGAGCCGGATCCTTATCGTCATTCCGCTGTTTGCCACGCTCTAGGACCCCGTCCTACTCGATGATCTTCGTGACGCGGCCGGCGCCCACGGTACGCCCGCCTTCGCGAATCGCGAAACGAAGCCCTTCATCCATAGCGATCGGCTGAATGAGCTCGACGGTCATCTCGGTGTTGTCGCCCGGCATGACCATCTCGCTCCCGCCAGGCAGCTGCACGGACCCGGTCACGTCGGTGGTTCGGAAGTAGAACTGGGGCCGGTAGTTGTTGAAGAACGGTGTATGCCGTCCGCCCTCGTTCTTAGACAGGATGTACACCTGCGCCTGGAACCTGGTATGAGGAGTCACGGAGCCGGGCTTCGCAAGAACCTGGCCACGCTGGACGTCGTCCTTCTTGGTACCTCGCAGCAGGATTCCTGCATTGTCGCCTGCCTGAGCCTCATCCAGCATCTTGCGGAACATCTCGATGCCCGTGACCACGGTCTTCGAGGTCTTCTTCTCGATCCCGACGATCTCGATCTCTTCGCCGAGCCGCAGAACGCCCTGCTCAACCCGGCCGGTGACAACGGTCCCTCGTCCGGTAATGGTAAAGACATCCTCGATCGGCATGAGGAAAGGTTTGGCGTTGTCGCGCTCGGGCTCGGGAACGTACTGATCCACGGCCTCCATGAGCTCGATGACTCCCTGTGCCGCTTCCTCGTCTCCGTCGAGAGCCTTGAGGGCGGAAACACGCACCACAGGGACGTCGTCCCCGGGGAACTCGTACTCGGTCAAGAGCTCACGTACCTCGAGATCAACGAGGTCCAAGAGCTCCGGGTCGTCGACCATATCGACCTTGTTGAGGGCGACCACGATGTAGGGAACGTTCACCTGCCTGGCCAGCAAAACATGCTCACGCGTTTGAGGCATAGGCCCGTCGGCTGCGCTGACCACGAGGATCGCCCCGTCAACTTGGGCCGCTCCGGTGATCATGTTCTTGATGTAGTCCGCGTGTCCGGGCATGTCGACGTGCGCATAGTGCCGATTGTCGGTCTCGTACTCGATGTGCGAGATCGCGATTGTGATTCCGCGCTCGCGCTCTTCCGGCGCGTTGTCGATCTGCTCGAATGAGGAAAACGCCACCTCTGGGTTCTTGTCGTGCAAGACCTTGGTGATGGCGGCCGTCAGCGTCGTCTTGCCGTGGTCGATATGACCCATCGTTCCGATGTTGACGTGCGGCTTGGAGCGCTCGAATTTCTTCTTGGCCATCTCTTCTCCCTCTCTCGACTAAGCGGTGGGCGGCTCGCCGCGCACGGCCGCTACAACGTCATCAGATATTGACTTGGGCACTTCTTGGTACGAATCGAATTGCATCGTGTGAGTCGCCCGGCCTTGCGTGCGGCTTCTCAGCCCGGTGGCGTAGCCAAACATCTCAGCAAGCGGCACCTGCGCCTTGACGATACGGTCCTGGCCGCGCTGGTCCATCTCCTCGATGCGTCCTCGGCGCCCGGAAAGGTCGCCGATTACGTCACCCATGTACTCCTCGGGAGTGACAACCTCCACATCGAAGATCGGCTCCAACAGCGCCGGTTTGGCTTTTCGGGCAGCATTCTTGAACGCCATGGATCCGGCGATCTTGAACGCCATCTCCGAGGAGTCCACCTCGTGATAGGAGCCATCGGTGAGCGTCACCCTGATGTCCACAACCGGATAACCCGCGAGCACACCCGATGCCATAGCTTCCTGAACCCCTTGGTCAACAGAGGGAATGTACTCGGTCGGGATGCGGCCCCCGGTTATCTTGTTGATGAACTCGTAGCCCCCGCCGGGGCCGGTGGGCTCGAGGTCGATCACGACGTGGCTGTACTGCCCCTTGCCTCCCGTCTGCTTCACGTAGCGGGTGACAACCTTCTGCGCAAGCTCGCGAATTGTCTCCCTATAGGCGACTTGAGGCTTGCCGACATTGGCCCCGACTTTGAACTCGCGAATCAGACGGTCGACAAGCACTTCAAGATGCAGCTCGCCCATGCCTGAAATGATCGTTTGGCCCGTGTCTTCATCGGTGTGGACTCGGAAGGTTGGGTCCTCCTCCGAGAGCTTCTGCAGGGCATTCCCGAGCTTGTCCGAGTCGACCTTGGATTTGGGCTCGATCGCAACATCGATCACCGGCGCGGGAAAGTTCATCTCCTCCAGCAGCACAGGGTTGTTGGGATCGCACAACGTATCGCCGGTAAGCGTCTGCTTCAGGCCCACAACCGCGACGATATCGCCGGCGAAGACGGCATCCTTGTCCTCGCGGTGGTTGGCGTGCATCTGCAATATTCGCCCGATACGTTCCTTGCGCTCGCGCATCGAGTTCAGGATCTGATCCCCACTCTTGAGCGTCCCGGAATAGATGCGCAGATAGGTAAGGCGGCCGACAAAGGGATCGCTCATGATCTTGAAGGCAAGAGCGGAGAACGGCTCCATGTCGTCGGGGGCTCGGGCAATGACCTCTCCCGTCTGCGGTTGAGTGCCTTGATAGGGAGGCACATCAACCGGACTGG
Organism: Actinomycetota bacterium; assembly: GCA_013695465.1. Classification (GTDB taxonomy): domain Bacteria; phylum Actinomycetota; class CADDZG01; order CADDZG01; family WHSQ01; genus JACDAL01. The sequence continues at coordinate 25,352 of JACDAL010000106.1, forward strand.
GGAGATACCAGCAGATCGCGTCCAGCAGCGGCTGCACGGCCTTGTTTTTGAAAGCGGACCCGCACAAGATCGGGGTGATGTGGTTCGAGACCGTCGCCTTACGCAGAACCTTGCGGATGTGGTCAGTCGAGGAGTCCTCTCCGGCCACATAAGTCTCCATCATCGATTCGTCGTAATCGGCGAGTGCCTCGATGAGATCATGCCGGTACTGCTGGGCTTGCTCCTGCAGCTCCTCTGGAATGGGGCGGTCCTCCCACTGCTCGCCCATGCCTTCTGAGGGCCAGTAGTGGGCTTTCATCGTCACGAGATCGACCACGCCGTGGTAGTCAGCTTCTCTGCCGATCGGGAGCTGAATGACGACCGGACGTCCATTCAACCTGTCGGAGATCATCTCGACGGTGCGGTGGAAGTCGGCTCCGGTACGGTCCATCTTGTTGACGAAACAGATCCGGGGCACGCGATAGCGGTCGGCTTGGCGCCACACGGTCTCGGACTGCGGCTCGACGCCTGCGACCGCATCGAATACGGCCACCGCGCCGTCCAGAACTCTCAAGCTGCGCTCAACCTCAACCGTGAAGTCGACGTGGCCCGGGGTATCGATGATGTTGATCCAGTAGCCCTTCCAGTGGGCGGTCGTGGCTGCGGACGTGATCGTGATTCCACGCTCCTGCTCCTGCACCATCCAGTCCATGACCGCGGCTCCCTCGTGGACCTCACCGATTTTGTAGGTACGGCCGGTGTAGTAGAGGATGCGCTCGGTCGTGGTCGTCTTGCCCGCGTCGATATGAGCCATGATGCCGATATTGCGAGTGCGGTTCAGCGGGTACTCGCGCGTCGCTGCGCCACCGCCTCCCTTTACCTCTCGCAATTGGGGTCGTGGCTGTTGTTGTCTAGCTGCTGCTTGGGGCATATCTCTCCTCGGGACTCGTTCCACCGATCGGGGCAGAAACGATCACCACCTGTAGTGCGCGAAAGCCTTGTTGGCCTCCGCCATCTTGTGTATGTCTTCGCGACGCTTGGCCGCGCCCCCCGCGCCGCCAGAAGCGTCCAGAATCTCTCCGGCAAGGCGATCCGCCATGCTGCGTTCGCGCCGACGCCGCGAGAAGCTGACGAGCCAGCGGATCGCAAGCGTCGTTCCTCTGCGGATCGGCACCTCGACCGGTACCTGATAGGTGGCGCCTCCGACCCGGCGTGAGCGAACCTCGAGCAACGGCTTGACATTGTCGATCGCCTTCTTCAGCACCGGGAGCGGATCCTTGCCGGTACGGTCTTGCACCTTGCTGAGCGCGTCGTAGACGATGCCCTCCGAGAGGCTCTTCTTGCCGCGCATCATGATTCGGTTCTGAATCTGGGTGACGAGGATGGAGTCGTACACGGGGTCCGGTGGGATCTGCCGCCTAGGTGCAGGGCCTTTGCGAGGCATCAGACACTCCCCGCCTTCTTGGCCCCGTACTTCGAACGGGACTTGGAGCGATCCCGGACCCCGGCTGTATCCAGAGCGGCCCGGATAATCTTGTAGCGAACGCCGGGCAGGTCCTTGACCCTGCCCCCGCGCACCAACACGATGGAGTGCTCTTGGAGGTTGTGGCCGATCCCGGGAATGTAGGCGGTTACCTCCATACCAGAGGAGAGGCGTACACGGGCGACCTTGCGCAGGGCGGAGTTGGGCTTCTTGGGCGTGTGCGTATAGACGCGAGTGCACACGCCGCGCCGCTGGGGAGAGCCCTTCAGGGCCGGCGACTTCGTCTTTTCCTTCTTTATCTCCCGCCCCTGTCGGACGAGCTGTTGAATTGTCGGCAACCGTTCCTCCGCTTCGCCTACTGCCTAGTCGTGCCGCCGCGATCCACACCCTTTCGAACGTGGAGGCACGACGGAGCCTCACCTCTATGGGCACCCTCAGCCTGGACGGCCTGGCACCATTTTTTGGGCCCGGTGCCGCGGGCCACCGGCCGCGCCTGCCTCGGGACAAAGATCGGGTGTTCGACCGGCGATTCCTACCCCAGCGGTTCCCGGCGCTCGGAGGTCAGGCGACGCGCCTTCTCCCAGGGAGCAAAACCGGGCCTCCCGGAGCTCACCGGACTCGGTGTCTCCTAGTCCTGCCAAATCCAGCGCGTTCCAGCGCGCTAACTTACAGAGCTTCCCAGCGCGCCACGCGCATGTTGCGCGCCTGCTTAGGGACGCGACGGCCAAGCTTACGGGATGCGTTGATATCACGCAAACGGTGGGCAAGCGAGGGCTCCGGTAGCAAACGGTCCCTCCGCTTTTGGGAGCCCGTGAGGAGAAGCGACATTGCAGCGGAAACGGTTGGAAACGGACCTTGATCCCTGCGTGGGCTCGGGGGCGAGGCTGCGGGACCGGCCCAAGAGGGCACCGGCCCCGCAAACAGCCCCTTTAAGAAACTTCTTGCTCGGTGCGAGCCGCTCCGTCGCCCACGGGCACCGACTGGAGCGTGGGAGTGCCGAACAGCTCGCGAGCGGCCTCGGAGACCTCGTCCTCCTCGATCCGCGGCGGGAGCCCGAACATGGCCCTCGCCTCGTCGTCGGACATGGCCGCTTCGCCGACAGTTTCGACCCGAACCGAGCGGTAACGGGTCATCCCCGTGCCTGCCGGGATGAGCTTGCCGATGATCACGTTCTCCTTGAGGCCCAGGAGCTGATCGGACTTACCGTTGATCGCGGCCTCAGTGAGCACGCGAGTCGTCTCCTGGAAGGAGGCCGCGGACAGCCACGAGTCCGTAGCCAGAGAGGCCTTGGTAATGCCCATCAGCACCGGGCGAGCAGTGGCCGCCTCGCCTCCCTGGGACGTCGCTTCCTCGTTGGCGAGCGCAAAGGATCGTGCGTCGACGAGCTGGCCGGGCAGGTACTCAGTCTCTCCGGGCTCGGCGATCTGCACCTTTCGCAACATCTGCCGCACGATCACCTCGATGTGCTTGTCGTGAATCGGCACGCCCTGCGAACGGTAAACGGTCTGCACCTCGTTGACGAGGTAGAGCTCAGCGTCGCGCGATCCCAGCACGTCGAGGATCTCTTCGGGATCCCGGGAGCCCTCAGTCAGGGCGTCTCCTGCAGCCACCTCTGTGCCGGAGCGCACCCTGAGACGAGCGTGGCGGGGCACTTTGTCGTAGGAGATGGTTTCGGAGCCGTCGTCGGGAATGAGGTCGATCACTCGCTTGCGCTCGTCCTCCTTGATCTCGACCTTCCCCGTAGCCCTGGCGATCTCCGCCTTGCCCTTGGGAGTGCGAGCCTCGAACAGCTCAACGACACGAGGCAGACCGTGGGTGATGTCCTCTCCGGCGACACCGCCGGTGTGGAAGGTCCGCATAGTGAGCTGCGTGCCGGGCTCTCCGATTGACTGCGCCGCAATGATGCCGACCGCCTCTCCGAGCTCGGCAAGCTGCCCGGTCGCCAGCGAAGTGCCGTAGCACCTCTGGCAGACCCCGTAGCGTTCGACGCAGGTCAGGGCCGAACGCACGATTACCTCGGGCACGTCGCCCTCGATTATCTGACGCATGATCTCGGGCGTGACCTGATCGTTGGTCTTCGCGACGACCTCGTCGTCCTTCGACATAGCGTCCTCGAGCAAGACGCGGCCCAAGAGCTTCTGCTTGAGCAGCGACCGATCCCTGATCAGGTCGAGCCGCAGACCGCGATCCGTTCCGCAGTCTTCGCGCCTGATCATTACCTCCTGGGCGACGTCCACCAGCCGCCGGGTCAGATACCCGGAGTCGGCGGTGCGCAGCGCAGTGTCGGCCAGGCCCTTGCGGGCGCCGTGCGTCGAGATGAAGTACTCGAGCACCGTGAGCCCCTCGCGGAAGTTCGCTCGGATGGGGCGGGGAATGATCTCACCGCGGGGATTGGCCACCAGTCCGCGCATGCCGGCGATCTGGCGGAGCTGCATGATGTTTCCGCGCGCCCCGGAGTTGGCCATCATCCAGATCGGGTTGAGCTTGTCGAAGCCTTCGACCATGGCGTCCTTCACCCGGTCTGTCGCTTCGTTCCAGATCTCGATGAGTTCCTGTCGGCGCTCGTCCTCGGTGATAACGCCCTTGCGGAACTGGCTCTCGATCCGCTCGGCCCGCCTCTCATGCTCCGCCAAAATCTTAGGCTTGGACTCGGGCGTAGTCACATCGCTGAGCGAGATCGTGACGCCGGCTTTCGTTGCGTACTTGAATCCGACGCTCTTCACAGCGTCGAGGAGCTCGGCGAGCTCCTTCTTGTCGTAGGTGCGAGCGCAGCGGTCGATGAGAGCGGACATCTCCTTCTTCGTTACCAGAGTGTTCTGGAACGGGAAGTCGTGCATGAACGCCTCGTTGAAAATGACCTTTCCTGCGGTCGTCTCCTTGAGTCGCTTGGGGTTGGCCTCGTACTCGTCTATAGGCTCTTCTTCGAAGCGCTTGAGCCCGCGAACTTTGACCTTGGCGTGAATGCTGATGACGTTTGCGTCGTAGGCCTTCAGGACCTCCTCGGCTGATGAGAACACGCGATTCTCACCGGGCTCGCCGTCCCTGTCCGCACTCAGGTAGTAGGCGCCGATGATTATGTCCTGCGTCGGCGCAACTATGGGGTCACCGTGGGCAGGCGACAAGATGTTGTGTGCCGAAAGCATGAGGATGCGTGCCTCCGCCTGTGCCTCCGAAGACAGGGGAACGTGAACCGCCATTTGGTCCCCGTCGAAATCTGCGTTGAACGCCACGCACACCAGCGGATGAATCTGGATTGCCTTGCCCTCTACCAGGATCGGCTCGAAGGCTTGGATGCCTAGGCGGTGAAGCGTAGGCGCGCGATTGAGGAGCACGGGGTGCTCGTGAATGATCTCTTCGAGAACGTCCCACACCTGCGGACGGCTGCGCTCGACCATGCGCTTGGCGCTCTTGATGTTCTGAGCGTGCTGAAGATCGACGAGACGCTTCATCACGAACGGCTTGAACAGCTCGAGAGCCATCTGCTTGGGCAGACCGCATTGGTGCAATTTGAGCTTCGGCCCCGACACGATGACGCTTCGACCCGAGTAGTCCACTCGCTTGCCGAGCAGGTTCTGACGGAAGCGCCCCTGCTTGCCCTTGAGCATGTCCGACAGCGACTTGAGCGGGCGATTGCCCGGCCCCGTCACCGGACGGCCGCGACGGCCGTTATCGAACAGCGCATCGACGGCCTCCTGAAGCATGCGCTTCTCGTTGTTGACGATGATCTCGGGAGCGCCCAAATCCAGGAGCCTCTTGAGCCGGTTGTTGCGATTGATGACTCGCCTGTAGAGGTCGTTGAGGTCTGAAGTCGCGAAACGTCCGCCGTCGAGCTGGACCATGGGACGAAGGTCGGGTGGGATGACCGGGACGCTGTCCAGGACCATGCCCAACGGAGAGTTTCGCTTTGCCGTGTCGTTGAACGGAGCCACGACCTTGAGGCGCTTGATTGCCCGCTGGCGCTTCTGCCCCTTGGCCGTCTTGATCTGCTCCCGCAGGTACTCCTCTTCGGATGCGAGGTCGAGCGTGCTAAGCAATTCTTTGATGGACTCGGCCCCCATGCCGCCCTTGAAGTAGTCGCCGAACCTGTCCTTCAGCTCGCGCCAGATGATCTCGTCGTCGACGATCTGCTTTACGTAAAGGTCCTTGAACGTGTCGAACGTCGCCTTGAGCTCTTCGATCCGGCGCTCGGCCCGCTCGCGCACTTCCTTACGCTGCCTCTCGGACTGATTCTTGGCCGCAGTCTTCTCGGACGAGCGGGCCTTCCTGCCCTCCATCTCCTCGAGGCGGGCCTCGGTCTGCTTGAGGATCTCCTCGAGTCTCTGATCGCGCTCGGACTCGATGCGGGCGATCTCGTGCTTGACGTCCTCTTCGAGGCGTGGCAGGTCTTTGTGCCGCTTGGCATCATCCACCGAAGTGACAATCGATGCCGCGAAATAGATGACCTTCTCGAGATTCTTCGGCGCCAAGTCGAGCAGATAGCCGAGGCGCGAAGGAACGCCCTTGAAGTACCAGATGTGGGTAACGGGAGCGGCCAGCTCGATGTGGCCCATGCGCTCGCGCCGCACCTTGGCGCGCGTCACCTCGACGCCACAGCGCTCACAGATGATGCCCTTGAAGCGCACCCGCTTGTACTTGCCGCAGTAGCATTCCCAATCCTTGGTGGGCCCGAAGATCTTCTCGCAGAACAGGCCGTCCTTCTCGGGCTTGAGCGTGCGGTAGTTAATGGTTTCGGGCTTCTTGACCTCGCCGTTCGACCAGGTACGAATCTGGTCGCCCGATGCCAGGCCGATCCTCAGCTCGTCAAAGTAGTTGACGTCTAACAACTAAACCTCCTCCACGGACGAGGGCTCACGACGGGACAGATCGATGCCCAACTCTTCCGCGGTGCGGAAGATGTCCTCGTCGATCTCCTTCATCTCGATCTCTTCCCCCTCCGCCGAGAGAACCTCGACGTTGAGGCACAGGGACTGCATCTCCTTGATAAGCACCTTGAACGACTCTGGGATGCCGGGCTCGGGAATGTTCTCTCCCTTGACCACGGCCTCGTAGACCTTGACGCGACCCAGCACATCGTCGGACTTGATCGTGAGCAGCTCCTGGAGGCAGTAGGCGGCGCCGTAAGCCTCGAGCGCCCACACTTCCATCTCTCCGAAGCGCTGGCCACCGAACTGAGCCTTTCCGCCCAGCGGTTGCTGGGTGATCATCGAGTAAGGCCCCGTCGAGCGTGCGTGAATCTTGTCGTCGACCATGTGCGAGAGCTTCAACACGTACATGTAGCCCACCGTGATCTCGTTGTCGTACGGCTCGCCGCTGCGACCGTCGTAGAGCTGGGCCTTGCCCAACTTGTTCACCAGCGGATACTCGGTCTTGCGTTGGGCAACGGTGTCGAGCGCGTCGAGGATCTCGTTCTCCCGAGCTCCATCGAACACCGGGGTCGAAACCCAGGTCGGCTCCTGCTCGCGCCACCTCCCGGTGTGGCCGTTGCTCGGAGCGGCACCGGCGCCGTCCTCCCAGCGCTGCTTGGCGACCCAGCCCAGGTGCGCTTCGAGCACCTGGCCGAGGTTCATTCGGGAGGGGACCCCGAGGGGGTTCAGGATGATGTCGACGGGCGTGCCGTCGGCGAGGAAGGGCATGTCCTGCTCGGGCAGGATCTTGGAGATGACACCCTTGTTCCCGTGCCGGCCCGCCAGCTTGTCTCCCTCGGAGATCTTGCGTTTCTGGGCAACGAACACCCGCACCATCTCGTTGACTCCGGGAGATAACTCGTCACCGGCGTCGCGCGAGAACTCGTGCACACCGATCACTTTGCCTTCTTCGCCGTGCGGCATCTTCAAAGAGGTGTCGCGCACCTCTCTCGCCTTCTCACCGAAGATTGCCCGCAGGAGCCGCTCCTCAGGAGTCAGCTCGGTTTCACCCTTGGGCGTGACTTTGCCGACCAAAACATCTCCGGGACCTACGTTCGCCCCGAGACGCACGATCCCCCGCTCGTCGAGGTCGACGAGGATCTCCTCAGAAACGTTGGGGATGTCACGGGTGATCTCTTCGGGACCCAACTTGGTGTCGCGGGCATCGATCTCGTACTCCTCGATGTGGATCGACGTCAGCACATCGTCTTTGACAAGACGCTCGGACACGATGATCGCGTCCTCGAAGTTATAGCCCTCGAAGCTCATGAAGGCGACCATCAGGTTCGCCCCCAACGCAAGCTCCCCGTTGTCGGTAGAGGCGCCATCCGCCAGAACTTGGCCCTTAACGACCTTGGCGCCCTCTTTGATGACGGGACGCTGGTTCATACAGGTGGACTGATTCGAGCGCCGGAACTTGTCGAGCTTGTAGACGTGACGCTGTTTGCCGTGCCCGACGACGATTCTCTCCGCCGAGACTTCTTCGACGATTCCGTCCTCCTGAGCGATGACCACATCCCCAGCGTCGACCGCAGCCCGGTGCTCAAGACCCGTTCCTACGATGGGTGCCACAGGCTTTATCAGGGGCACCGCCTGCCGCTGCATGTTGGCCCCCATCAGAGCGCGGTTGGCGTCGTCGTGCTCGAGAAACGGAATACAAGCTGCCGACACCGACACAATCTGCTTGGGCGAGACGTCGATGTAGTCGACCTCTGCCGGGGAGACGTAGTCGATCTCGTTGTGGCGCGCTCGAACCAGGACGCGGCTCCCCACGAAGCTACCGTTGTCCGAAACCTCGGCGTTGGCCTGGGCGATGACCGCTTTGTCTTCCTCGTCAGCCGTGAGGTAGACGGTGTCGCTGGTCACTTTTCCCTTCGATACCTTTTGGTAGGGCGTCTCGATGAACCCGTAGCGGTTGAGGCGGGCATAGGTCGACAGGGACGCGATCAGGCCGATGTTGGGGCCTTCCGGCGTCTCGATCGGACACATACGGCCGTAGTGGCTTGGGTGGACGTCGCGCACCTCGAAACCGGCGCGCTCACGCGACAGGCCGCCCGGGCCCAGCGCCGACAGCCGACGGCGATGAGTCAAGCCGGCGAGGGGGTTGGTCTGATCCATGAACTGGCTGAGCTGACTCGACCCGAAGAACTCTTTGATCGAGGCAACGACCGGGCGGATGTTGATAAGCGTCTGAGGCGTGATTGCCTCGACGTCCTGGGTCGTCATACGCTCCTTGACCACGCGCTCCATACGAGAGAGCCCTACGCGAATCTGGTTCTGCAGAAGCTCGCCCACCGGACGCACCCGCCGGTTGCCGAAATGGTCGATGTCGTCTGTCTCGTACTCGGGATTGTTCGCGTGCAGCTGAACCAGATAGCGGATTGTGCCGAGCAGGTCCTCCTTGCGGAGCACCGTGCCCATGTCGGCGATAGTGCCCTCGTCGTAGCCGAAGCCGAGCTTCTTGTTGGCCTTGTAGCGCCCCACCCTCGCAAGGTCGTAGCGCTTCGGGTTGAAGAAGAGGTTGTCGAGCAAGCTGCGGGCGCTCTCAACGGTGGGAGGCTCGCCCGGACGCAGCTTTCGGTAGACGTCGATCAGAGCCTCTTCCTGCGTCTCGATCGTGTCTCGTTCGAGCGTCAACCGAATCGACTCGGCCCCCTCGAAGAGATCGAGTATTTCTTGCTCGGATCCATAACCGAGGGCCTTGAGCAGCACCGTGACGTACTGGCGGCGCTTGCGGTCGATGCGAACGCCCACGGTGTCTCGCTTATCAGTCTCGAACTCGAGCCAGGCCCCCCGCGCGGGGATGATCTTGCATGAGTAGAGGTCCTTGTCGGAGGTCTTGTCGACGCTCCGGTCGAAGTAGACGCCAGGCGAGCGCACAAGCTGAGACACGACGACACGCTCGGTGCCGTTGATGATGAAGGTCCCCTTGGAGGTCATCATCGGGAAGTCCCCCATGAAGACCGTCTGCTCCTTGATCTCGCCGGTCTCCTTGTTGATAAAGGCGGCGGTCACGAACAGGGGCCTGGAGAAGTCGAGATCCTTCTCCCGACACTCCTCCTCTGAGAACTTCGAGGGCTTGAACTCGTGGGCGAGGAACTGGAGGGCGAGGTTGCCTGTGAAATCCTCGATCGGGGAGATATCGGACAAGATCTCCTGCAGGCCCTCGTTCAGGAACCAGTCGAAGGAGTTCCTCTGCACCGACACGAGGTTCGGCGGGGGCAGGGACTCCTTGAGCTTGGCAAAGGTGCGGCGTTCGCGCAGGGCGTTGAACGTCAAGCGGTCCTCCTCAGATGGCTGGACGGCTTCCTGACCGAAGACCCGGGAGGGAGGCCGTCCTCGTCCCCCGCGGAGCCCACCCCAACCGGAGCCACTGGGCGGTTCTTAGCCGCGCGACAGGTGCCTGAAGCGGTTGAGAAAGTTTGCACAGCAGAAAGCCAGTATAGGCGACGACCTATACCGGCGTCAAGCACGTCGCTTGAACAACTTCTTGCCTATATACGACTCCTACCTCGGAGCGGCTTGTGACGACACTTTAGCCGCTGGGCCGTTGCAGGTCAATACTTGTTTCGCGTTTCCACAGGTTGTGGGCGACTGCCGGGGGGAGAGGCCGCTGCAGTCTGCGCCGGAGGGGGGCCGCGGGGACCGGATTCGGAGGGCTGCTGGGGCGTGGTGGCAGAGCGAACCGTGGACATTTCCTCGTCGGGCCGGGGGGCCTGGGAACGGGCGGGCCGGGCTGGCTAATTCGCGCCCGGCCCGCCTCGCTACCGGGGTAGCGCGGGGCGGTGGTTCAGCGCAGCTCTACGGAGGCCCCCACGCCCTCGAGCTTGCCCTTGGCCTCCTCGGCCTGCTCCTTGGTGACCTTCTCCAGCACCGGCTTGGGGGCCGAGTCGACAAGGTCCTTGGCTTCCTTCAGACCCAGCGAGGTGAGCGATCGCACCTCCTTGATGACCTGAATCTTCTTGTCACCGGCGCCCGTGAGCACCACGTCGAACTCATCCTTCTCCTCTTCGACCTCGGCCGGGGCCGCTACGCCGCCCCCGGCGGCCATCGCCACCGGCGCTGCTGCGGTCACTCCGAACTTCTCCTCGAACGCCTTGACGAACTCCGACAGTTCCAGCACCGTCCAGTTCGATATCGCGTCCAGCACCTCTTCCTGCGTTGCAGCCATCCTTCTCTCCTTTTCCCTACTTGCCTTTGCGTCTCTTGCCTGCCGCTTGGTCTAGCCTTCGGCCGGTTCGGTCTCCTTCTGGGTGATCATCTGCGCCAGCATCGACCCCAGATCCCTCAGCAGAGCCGAAAGCACGTTGGCCGTCTGTTGCAGAGGTGAATTCACCATCATCACGATCTTTGCGAGCTGAACCTCACGAGGTTCGAGCCGGCCCAGTTCCTGAGCTTGATCCGCCCGAACCACCTTGCCCGCGAGGACTCCCCCCTTGATGACCAAGACGGGAAACTTCTTGATGGAGTCGTCGAGCGCCTTAGCCGCCGCCGAGGCGTCGCCGTGACAGAAGGCGATTGCAGTAGGTCCTTGGAGGTCGGCTACGAGCGCGTCGTAACCGGCCTCTCGCACGGCAATGCGCGCCAGCGTGTTCTTGTAGATCTTGAGGTCGGCGTCTGCCTCTCGTAAAGCCGAGCGAACCTCGGCCATCTGCGCAACCGTCAACCCCCGGTATTCGGTGAGCAGTGCAGCCTCCGAATCCGCCAACCGGCGCGTGAGCTCCTGGACTGCCGCCTCCTTCTCCGGCCTCGCCATACCCGCTGCTCCCTTCATCGCCTTCGCGTAGTCGCTAGTGCGTCATCGCTTCGAGTCATCTCTTTCGAGTCATCTCTTTCGAAGTCAAAGACTGACTCGAAATCCTCCACAACAAAAAACGGTCGCCCCGTCAGGCGACCGCGAGAAGCTCGCATATGTCTTCGCCTGCGCCGGATGCCAACCCTTCTGCGAGATCTCGCAAATGGGAGTAGGCGATTAAGAGCCGAAGCTCACCGGCGGTCTGGGGCCTTGCTTCTTGAAGTCTAGCTTAGACCGTTTGTGTCATTTCCCTTCTGCGCGATCGCCGAGTCGATCGCCCTATGCCTCCTCGACGTCCTTGGCCCTTTGGGGGTCAACCCTGACCCCTGGCCCCATAGTCGGCGCAAGCGTCACGCTCTTCAGGTAGCGGCCTTTCGCCGCGGCCGGCTTGGCCCTGATGACCTCGTCGATGGCGGTCAGATAGTTCGCAACGAGATCACTCTCGGCGAACGACTTCTTTCCGATTATGAGGTGAAGGTTGCCGTGACGATCCGTGCGGTACTCGACGAGTCCGCCCTTGAGGTCTCGCACCGCCTTGGCGACGTCCTCGGTCACGGTTCCGGACTTCGGGTTAGGCATCAAACCGCGGGGGCCGAGAATGCGGCCGAGCCGGCCGACCACGGGCATCATGTCGGGCGTGGCGACTGCGGCGTCGAACTCGAGCCACCCACCCTGGATGCGCTCCGACAGGTCTTCGTCACCGACGACATCGGCGCCAGCCTCGATCGCCTCGTTCGCCTTGGGGCCCTTGGCAAAGGCTGCGACCCTCACGGTCTTGCCCGTCCCCTTGGGCAGGGACACGGCACCTCTGACCATCTGGTCCGCCTTGCGGGGGTCTACCCCCAGGCGCATAGACAGCTCGATGGTCTCGTCGAACTTGCGGTCGGGTAACCCCTTCAGAGTGCGAATGGCCTCGCCCGCCGAGTGCATCCGCTCTCGATCTACTGCCTGGAGGGCTTCTCTGTATCGTTTGCCTTTGCCTGCCATGGTTACTCGATCCTCCTCAGTGGTCCCGACGACGGCCTCAGAACCGTCTCCCACCCTCGTCCGGCGCTTCAGCGCCTCGATCAATCGCCTATGCGACCGTTATCCCCATACTGCGTGCCGTGCCTTCCACGATCTTCATCGCCGCCTCTACGTCGTTCGCGTTGAGATCCGGCATCTTGATCTCGGCGATCTCCCTGACCTGGTCTCTTGTCACCCGGCCCACCTTGTTACGGTTGGGCTCGGCAGAGCCCTTGTCGAGCCCCGCCCGCTGCTTGAGGAGAACTGCAGCCGGAGGAGTCTTTGTTACGAACGTGAAAGAACGATCCTCGTAGACCGTAATCTCAACCGGCACGATGGTGCCCGTCTGCGCCTGCGTTTCCGCGTTGTACTGCTTGCAGAACTCCATGATGTTGACGCCCGCCTGGCCCAAAGCCGGACCGATGGGGGGAGCCGGAGTCGCCTGGCCGGCCGGGATCTGGAGCTTCAGGATCTGGGACACCCTGCGTCGGCGTCCGCCGCCTGCTGTCACGTTGCTTCCTCCTCTAATTGCAACTGGATCGACTCTCTAGAGCTTGGCTACCTGGTCGAAGGACAGCTCGACCGGGGTCTCTCGACCGAAGATGTTGACCAGCACCTTGAGCTTTGACTGATCTACGTTGATCTCAGAGATCGTGCCAGTGAAGTTGGCAAAGGGCCCGGAGATAACTCGCACACTCTCCTGCTCTTCGAACTCGAGGCGAGGGCGAAGCTTCTTCTTGTCCTGAGGCTTCACCTGCAGAATGCGATCGACCTCGCGATCGGACAGAGACGTGGGCTTGGCGCCGGAGCCGACGAACCCGGTAACCCCGGGGGTGTTGCGAACCACATACCAGGAGTCATCGTCGAGATACATACGGCACAGGAGGTAGCCGGGAAACACCTTCTTCTGCACGATCTGCTTCTTGCCCTGCTTGATCTCCATGACGTCTTCCATCGGGATGACGACCTCGAAGATGCGGTCCTCGACGTTCATCGAGGAGATACGTGACTGCAGGTTTGCCTTGACCCTGTTCTCGTAGCCCGCATAGGTGTGAACGACGAACCAGTCGCCCGGCCTCTCATTGGGCGGGATCGAAGCCTCGTACTCCTCGAGCTCGGAGTCGCCCTCATCGGAGGACGTGGCCTCGGTTGGCGCCTTCGGGGCGCGGGTCTTCTTCTTCCGGGATTCGGTTGGAGGAGCCTCGGTCGGGGCCGGAGCATCGGGTGCCTGGGCCTCGGTCGGTGCCTGGGCATCGGGTGCCTGGGCCTCGGTCGGTGCCGGAGCATCGGGTGCTTGGGCCTCGGTCGGTGCCTGGGCCTCGGGTGCCTGGGCATCGGGTGCTTGGGCATCGGGTGCTTGGGCATCGGGTGCTTGGGCCTCGGGTGCCTGGGGTGCCTCGGGGTTTGGGGCCTCCTCAGTCAGCAGGACGCCCGGTTCCTTCCCCTCGGGGGTCGCCTGACCTTGCTCCCCGACTTCGGCTCCCCGCTCGCTCATGACTCGACTCCGAACAGCGCAAGCACGGCCCTCGTAAACACGAAGTCCATCCCAAAGATGACGGCCGCAATCACCAACACGCTCACAAGCACCACCATCGAGTAGGCAATGACCTCCTCACGCGTCGGCCACGCAACCTTGCGCAGCTCTGCGATTACCTCACGCAGGAACTGGCGAGGCTTGGTTCTCTGCTTTCGCGCAGGGGAGCCGGCCCCTTTGGGCTGGGGGCGGGGTGCGGTCGTCTTGCGCTGCTGGTCCTTCTTCATCATGCGCTTGTACTGCCTGTTCACGACAAACCCTTTCGCATTCGCCGCGGACGCGCTTCAGAGGATTCGGTGCCGCGGGGAGGGATATGGACCATTAAGCGTAGCACGCCTGGGTAAGGTCGCTCCTTCTGCGTAGAGACGACCTCGCAGCGGCCTATTAGGCTTCTTCCATCACCGAACAGCAAAAAGCGAGGGGAAACCATGGGGGAGAACCAGATCGATCTGGAGCGTACGGACTTCGTCGAAGCCTACATCGACCTCGACCGTGCGGAGCTGATCGAGATCCTGCACGATCTTCAGGAGCGATCGAGCGAACGATACAGTCACAAGTACATCACCTAGGCGCTGCGATGTGCCGGTGACGGGCCGTTCCGGGGACGGAATGGACGGTGGCGGGGAGTGAGGGGCCCGGGCCAATGGAGCCGGACTGCCGAGGTAGTCGATCGAGCGTCACGTGCTCTCAAGTACGGAATCCGTAGTCCGGAGCGCGTTGCGCGCGTTTGAGCACTTGGACGACCGACCGGGCAGGCGAGGCGGAATGGGGGCCGGGGTGAAGCTGCAAAGCATGACGGGCGCCCAATTGAACGGTCTCTTTCGCGGCGCCTCGGCCCCCCATCTCCTGCCCGAGGGTTTCCTGCGCGGCCGCATTCTGACCGCCGTCGTCGATCCCTACGGGACGTTCATCGGCGGGGTGTGCCGGTTCTGGCTCGGGAAGCGCTTCCGGGGCGGCGCCGGGATGAACGTGGTGACGCCCGGAGCGCGGCCGCTGCTGCGGACGCTGGCTTACTCCCAGCCTCTGGAGCGAGCGGCGGACGGCAACCTGGAGGGGTTCCCGTTTGCGGTCCGGGTGGACAAGGGCTGGGCTGACCCCGACATCGAGGTGGTGGCTCTGGACTACGGGGTCGAATCGAATCCAAGCCCTCTCCTGCGCCGCCTCCGCGACGAGCTCGTCCACGTCGAGGACGGTCTCTACCTCGGCAAAATCCTGTATCGAGTCGAAGAGGCGTACCGGCCAGTGGGCTTCTTCTCGTTGGAGGTCTAAACCGGCAGGGAGCAGCAGGCGGCATCCTGCAGCCTCCGTATTGTGTCACAAGCCCTTTGGCGATCGAACGCGTGTTCGAGACGGCGCGGCCGCAAGGCTCTCTGTGCCGGACGAGTGGCGAACACGGGGGCGGAGGCCCGACATGCTCTCCTTGTCGACATCTCCAGCAGCACTTCCCTGAGCTCGGTCGGGGTGTTGCCGCCGAGAATGATCTAGAGGTGGCTTTTAAGTGGAGCAGTTCCCGGGTCGGGGCCACAGCTCTTTCTTCTGAGGCAGAAGGTCACGACTCGATCCGCAGGAGCCGCCGTCTGCTCCATTGGAGGCCGGCAGACGGGCTTTGTCCCAGTTTCTGCCGCAGACGCGCACCTCCTGAGTGGACCGGCTTCCCCCGGGCCGACTGACGGGATTCGCGGGTCCTTTTAGCCCCTCAGGGTGGGAGCGGCCGAAATCCCCGGGCACGCATTGGAGCCTCGACAAGCAGGCAACCCGTTTCGATTTCCTAAGTTCGCCTTTCTGGTAACCGATGTTACGTGGCATGAGACCCAAGTCCGGCCTCCGCTCCTCAGTCACGCTCGCGCAAGCAGGGCAAGGTGTGGCACTACCGGGCGCGCGTTCCATGAACGGCTTACCGCAATGGGCGCTCCTGGCCTTTGCGGCACTTCTGGCGATTGGTGTCTCGATAATATTTGTTGCCTTAAGGATTACCGGCGACGATCAGCTCCGAGCCGCGCACCTCCTTGCCCAATTCAGGGCCAGTGTGACCCTTGAGAGTGCTAAGGGGTGGCAGAGTCTCGCGGAGAAAGGCTCGAGCGATGATACCCGCCTAGAGTTGGAGACGGCTCGCGTCCGATCAGTCGGGATTCTCAGGCAACTGCTCAGATTGGAGCCAGAGAACCGGACTTTCAAGCAACTTGCACAGACCCATCGTGGTTACACAAGGGCCGTAGACGATGAGCTCGCTCTCCGCGCACAAGGAAAGCTGCGGGAGGCAGAAGAAGTCAATGAGAAACGTGTTGTCCCCTACTTTGGAAAGCTACACGGACTGGGGTTGCGCACAGATTTTCGTGCCAAGGACGACGCCCTGCATGCCAGCAACCTGTTGAGTTGGGCATCCACCGCGCTCATCTTCTTGACCGTCGCGGTGGTCGTCGTCATGTTCAGGATCCACTCACGGCAGGAGCAAAGGACTTTACGAGAGAGCGAAGAGCGATTCAGGGCGCTTATCCACAACTCGTCCGATGTCATCGAGTTGCTCGACAGCGAGGGCCGCATTGCCTTTGTGACGCAATCGGTAAAGCGGATTCTCGGCTACAAGCAAGAAGAACGGGTGGGCAAAGACGTTTTCGATTTGGTGCATCCTAGTGACCTTGGCCCTGCCCAGGAGGAGCTCTCGGACCTCCTGAAGGAGCCCGGTGGGATGAGAACTATCGCAATCCGAGCTCGGCACAAGGATGGTACTTGGCGATGGATCGAGGCGACGGTTACCAACCTGTTGCACGAGTCTCTCGTCGGGTTCCTGGTTGTGAACTACCGTGACGTAAGCGAGCGCAAGGCTCTTGAAAGCGAGCTGTCTCACCAGGCTTTCCACGACTCGTTGACGAAGCTTCCAAACCGCCTCCTGTTCAAGGATCGCGTTCAACACGCCCTCGCTCGCAGAAACGAGCAAGGTCGGTGTCTCGCGGTGCTGTTCATCGACCTCGATAACTTCAAGGCGGTGAATGACAGCCTAGGCCATGACGTTGGAGATCAGTTGCTTGTGGCGGTGACAAAACGCCTTCAGGAATGCTTGCGTCCATCGGACACGCTGGCACGTCTCGGGGGAGATGAGTTCGCGATCTTGCTTGAGGACATGCAGCATGTGGCAGGCGCAGTCCTTATCTCCGAACGAATTGGCGAGATTCTGCGGGCACCCTTCGACCTCGAGAACAAGCACCTGTTCGCTCGCGCCAGCATTGGCATCGTGACCGACATTTCTCCTGATACCGATACAGATCAACTTCTTCGTAAGGCAGACACCGCTATGTATGTGGCCAAGAGCAAGGGCAAGGCTACTTACGAGATATTCGAGCCTCACATGGAAGACGCCATAAACCGACGAATACGGCTTGAGGCCGACCTACAGCTGGCAATTGAGGAGTCCCAGTTCACTCTCCGTTACCAACCTATCGTTGAGCTTGCACGCGGCACGATCTATGGTATGGAGGCCCTCCTGCGCTGGGAGCATCCCCAACGCGGCTTGGTTCTGCCCCTGGAGTTCATCCCTATCACAGAGGAAACGGGCCTCATCGTGCCGATTGGGAGGTGGGTGTTGCGAGAAGCTTGTCGGCAAGCGAGGCAATGGCAGATTGAACACGGCCTGCGCAGGCTATCAGTCAACGTCAACGTCTCTGCGATCCAACTCCAGGACGCTCAGCTGGCGGAGGATGTAGCGCAGGCATTGCTGGATTCTGAGTTGGCCCCCAGAGATTTGATTCTGGAGATTACAGAAAGCGCGTTGATGCTAGACACGGAGGTGCTCGCAAGCAACCTAAAGGGATTCAAAGAAAACGGGGTGCGCCTGGCCATCGACGACTTTGGCTCGGCCTATTCGTCCCTGGGATATCTGAGCCGTTTCGCCTTTGACATCATCAAGATCGACAAGAGCTTCATAGACGGGGTTGGGACAGGTCCTCGAGGGTCCGTCCTCGCCGGGGGCATCGTCAAGCTCTGTCAATCTCTCGGGTTACAGGCATGCGCCGAGGGGATCGAATCGGATGTGCAGCTCGAGGAGCTGAGTTCTCTTGGTTGCGAGCTGGGTCAAGGGTACTATTTAGCCAAGCCGATGGAGACGCAGGCAGTGCCATCCCTTCTGTCCGAAGAGCGACTGGCCCGAATCTAGTTGAGTTCGGTGAACTATTGGTTGGGACCCCTGCTTTCGGTGTCTCCTCGCGCGGCCCAAGCGCCGGTGACATAGAACCCCGGGTGGCGCGGCCCGGTGCGGCACCGAGGGGGACTGAGTAGCGCCCCCCAATCTGGCTTTGTGTCAAGAATCGGGCGGAATCCGCCCCCAATCTGGCAAAGAGCCAGCTCAGGGGCGCGTGGCGCGGATTGAGCCTTGAGCCTCGGGTTACAGGGATGCGCTTTGAGGCCCTCGATGCCGATGGCCGTGAACTCGTCGTGCCACGCTTGCGGCCCGTATGCTTCGGCACAGCTCACCGGGCTTCCCCTCCGGGGAGGGCGCCAGCGTAGCCGACGCTCTGGCCTGGGTTTCAGTAGCACGACTCTAGGGGCAGGGCGGGAGGGACTCGAACCCCCGACCACTGGTTTTGGAGACCAGCGCTCTACCAACTGAGCTACCGCCCTAGGCTATTCAGCCGGGTCATCAGTCTAGGCGACCGACCCTCCTCGGGCGACCGACCCTCCTCGGGCGACCGACCCGACCGGACGGACGGCGCTAGGCGGCCTCGAGCCGGCGGGAGCGTGTAGCCCAGGTGGCGGCACCCGCCGTAAGGGCCAGCGCCACGCCCGAGGCGTAGCTGCGACGATTGCGCCTCAGGTGAGTAACAACTACCGCGGCCCGGAGGCGCGGGCGCGCCGCCGAGGGGATGGCGATCAGGGCCGCCTCGAGTGCAGCGGGAACCATGACGACCTGGGAGCTCAACTCCTCGAGAGACTCCGCGAGAAGGCCGTAGCGAGCCATCTCCTGAGCGCACTCCTTGCATCTCGAAAGGTGCCGCACCTCCCGGCGCGTCGGCTCGGCCCCCGATTCGTAACTCGCCATCCGCCCCCGCAGATCGCCGCAATTCATGCTCTCTCCTATGACTTGGTCCCGTTAGCCGGGAACACCATTTCCTTCAGCTTCTTGCGGCCCCGGTGCACTCTCACCTTGGCCGCCGATTCGGAGATCGCCAGCTGTCCGGCTATCTCGTCGATCGACATCCCGTAAACATCTCGTAGCACGACCGCCGCCCGGTAATGCTCGGGCAACGCCCGCAGCGCCCGCTCGAGCGTCTCGAGCTCCGCTCGAACATCCGCCCGGCCCTCGGTCGACTCCCCCGACGGAAGCGAGGCGAGCATTTCGTCGTCGCTCGAGACCTCATGTTCACGGCTTCGCTTGCGGCTACGCTGCTTCGAGATCGCCGCATTGGACGCCACTCGGTACAGCCATGTGGTGAACGACGCTTCGCCTCGGAAACTCTTCAGTCCCTTCCATGCCCGCACGTAAGCGTCTTGAGATGCTTCGGCGGCATCATCCGGGTTCCGCAGAATCCGAAGGCATAGCGTGTACACCTCCCGTTGCGTGGCCCGCACGAGCTCCGCCCACGCGCTCTCGTCGCCTCTGCGACAGCGTTCGAGAAGCTCTGCAGAGACAGATTCGCGCACACCTTCGCCTCGGTTATCTGTGGGACGCCTCACGGGGCGAAAGGTTACCGGCGAGCGAAGCTAGAAGACAAAGCCAGATCCCTCGAGCCGAAGCTCAACCCCCCGCCACCGCGGGGATGATCGATAACTTGGCGCCGCCGGGCACCTCGGTCCCAACGCCGTCCAGGAACCTGACGTCCTCGTCATTGACATAGACGTTGACGAACCTGCGGAGCTTGCCGGAGTCGTCCATGAGCCGCTCCTTCAGACCCGGGTAGCGAGCCTCCAAGTCGTCGACTATCTCGGATACTGTGCCTCCCTGTGCCTCCACCTCGGGGGCATCCCCGGTCAGCGAGCGGAGCTGGGTTGGGATCCTTACCCGGTTCATGACGCCTAGGCCTCCACCTGCTCGGGGATCTGAACAACCACCGGCGCCTCGAAGATGCGATCGACCTCTTCGACCGAGGGATAGATGCGATGGGTGGGCTGGGGCTTGCCCAATACTTCGAGCGTCTTGAGCCCTATCCCTGTGATCAGCACCACGGCCTCGTCCGTAGGAGCGATCGACCCTTGCGCCACCAGTTGCTCGAGCGCAGATACGGCCACCCCCCCGGCCGTCTCGGTGAAGACCCCCTCGGTGCGAGCCAGCAACTTCATCCCATCAATGATGCGACGCTCCGACACCGAGCTGATGCTTCCGTTGGTAGCGCGCGCGGTGTCGAGCGCATAGACGCCATCGGCGGGGTTCCCGATCGCAAGCGACCGCGCAACCGTGCGCGGCCGCACAGGCGCCACATCATCCAGCCCCGCCGCGAACGCAGCAGCAATAGGCGAACAGCCCTCGGGTTGAGCTCCATAGAGTGCAGTATGTGGAGCCTCGGGGAGCAAACCGACCCGGTGCAGTTCTGTGAGCCCCTTCGAAACCTTGGTGTAGAGGGAGCCCGATGCAAGCGGCACGACGATCGCATCGGGGCAGCGCCAACCCAGCTGCTCGGCGATCTCAAACCCAAGCGTCTTCGAGCCCTCTGAGTAGTACGGCCGCACGTTGACGTTGACGAACGCCCACGGCCGGCTTCCGGCGAGCTCGGCGCAGAGCCGGTTGGCGTCGTCGTAGGTTCCCTCGACGGCCACGACCTTGCCCCCGTAGACGGTAGTGGCCCCGATCTTTCCCGCCTCGAGGTCCGAGGGGATGAAGACAACGCTTGTCATCCCGGTGGCGCTGGCGTGCGCGGCCACCGCGTTCGCGAGGTTGCCGGTCGAGGCACACGCGGCCACCTCGTAGCCGAAGAAGCGAGCGGCGCTAAGAGCAACCGCGACGACTCGGTCCTTGAAGGAGTGCGTGGGATTTCCGCCGTCGAGCTTCAACCACAGCTTCTTGAGACCGATCTCGGCGGCCAGCCGCGGAGCCTCACGCAGGTGCGTGAAGCCCGCGCCGATGTCCACGCGCTGCTGTTCGGGTGCGGGCAACAACGACGCGTAGCGCCAGATCGTGTGCGGGCCCGCCTCGATCTCGGCCCGGGTTACCGCTGAGGCCAGCGCGTCGTAGTCGTAGGTCACCTCGAGAGGGCCGAAACAGAGCTCGCAGACGTGTTGGGCGGCTATCGGATAGGCGCGACGACACTCTTTGCAGGAAAGCCCCTCGACGTACTTCATCTCGCTTGAATAGCACAGGCGAGCGAGTGGCCGAGACGCTCAGCGTCAGCTTCGAGGCTCGAGCTCCTCCTCTCTAGATCCGGGGCCATCTCGAGCGCCGGGTCCCCCTTCCGGGGGCGCCGCCGAAGTCTCGGCCCTGCGGCCGGAATGAGGAGTGACTTCGGCCCCCAGCACGCGCGTGCTCCAAAGATGGGAGAGCAAGACCTTCATCACCGCCACCGCGGGCACCCCCAGAAGCACACCCCAGAATCCGGCCAGGGCACCACCGGAGAGCAAAGCCAGAATCACGGTGACCGGATGCAGGTTGACGGTACGCCTCATGACGTTTGGGCTGATGAAGTGGTTGTCGACCTGCTGGACGATCAGCTCGACCAGGGCCGCTCTGAGGCCCAGAGAGAGGCCGCCCCCGCTGACGATCCCCACGAGGAAGCCGAGGGCACCTCCGATGTAGGGGCCGATCAGAGGGACGAGGTTGAAGAAGCCGGCAATGCCCCCGATCACGAACCAAAACGGCAATCCTATGAAATAGAAGCCTAGGGCCGACAGAAAGCCCACAATCAACGCCACCAGGAGCTGGCCCCTAAAGAACCCGCCGATCGCATGAGAGATCTTTCCGCCGAGATCTACGAACTCGTCGCGATGGCTCGGAGGAATCACGTTCTTGAGGTCGCGGCTCAAGTGCGGAAGATCGATGAGCAGATAGAGGGCAATGAGGGGGCCGATAACGAAGATCACCAGAATCTCGATGATCGAGGAGCCGATATCGGTGATCCTTCCCGCATGGGCGACGATCTGGTTGCGCAGGTCTTCGGTAACCTCGTCGCAGCGCGCCCGCGAGGGAACCTCGGTCAGGCTATTGCCGGGGGAGCCCAAGAGACATGAGATCTGGGTCGTGTCTATCTCCGTGTTGAGGGTCTCCTCGAGCCGGGCGACGTTTTCGTCGGTAAAAGCGATCGCCTGATCTCTGAACTCGGGAAGCCGGTCGCTGAGCTCCCGAACCTGCTGGGACAGGATCGGGATCAACGCCAGAACCGCCAGCGCCAGCCCGCCCAAGACGACGACGTAGCTGGCCAGAGCGGCGGCCGCACGTGGAACTCGCCATCTCTCCAAACGAGTGACCAGGGGGTTCAATACGAACAGGATCAAGATCGCCAGCACCAGCGGCGGGAACACGATCCTGACTTTCAGAAAGGCCCAAACGAAGATCGCGCTGAGCACCAGGATGCCGATGATCGACCACGCCGCCACTCCCGCCCGGCGTAGGCGCTCGCCGGCGGACGGCCGCGAGTAACCAGGGCTCATCACCAAACAAGTATCCCCTCGGCATGTGACGTTGGCTCACCAGCCGGCGAGCCAATGCACCTCCCGAAAGGCGGGGTCAGCCGTGTCCGGGGCGTCGGTTATCGATGTAGATAGCGGCTGAGCAGGGCGGCGACGGTATCGGCGACGGCCGCAGCGGGTTCGTCGAGCGCCCGGCGCTCGCCGCTCGCCGATACCAGGTCGCTCGCCTCGCTCACCCCCACTTCGGCAAGCCTCGACGGCTCTAAAGCGACCCGACCGGCTACCGCAAGGCAGGGCACTCCGGCTTCGGCAGCCATACGGGAGACGCCGATCGGGGCCTTGCCTGCCAGGCTTTGCAGATCAAGACTGCCTTCGCCGGTGAGCACGAGGTCGGCGCGGCCGAGTGCCGCCGCCAAGTCCACCGCGGCTGCTATGGCTTCGAAACCCGGCTCCAACACACCGCCGAAGAAGGCTACGAGGCCGGCGCCCATCCCTCCGGCCGCGCCTCCGCCGTCAATCGACCCGACGTCGATGCCGAGATCCTGGGCGATGCGCTCGGCGAGGGCACATAGCCCCCGTTCCAGCAGCTCGACCTCGGCCGCTGAAGCCCCCTTCTGAGGGCCGAACACGCGTGCCGCCCCAGTGGGTCCGAGCAACGGGTTGTCGACATCAGAGACGCCCGTGATCGTGGCGCCGTGAGTCTGCTCGGGGGGCTCGATCGCAACCAGGCTCACGAGCGCTCCGCCTCCCGGCTCGAGGTCGCGGCCCGCACCATCCAGAAACCGCCATCCCCGGGCACGGGCCGCACCAGTGCCGCCGTCGGTGGATGCGCTGCCGCCGATCGCTACGAGGACCTCGCCATCTTCCGAGACCTGTTCGAGGGCGGCGCCGAGGAGCTCGCCGGTCCCGAACGAGCTCGCTCGCAGGGGGTCCCGCTCGCCCCCGAGGAGCGCCAGCCCCGAAGCCTGAGCCATCTCGATCACCACGCGCCCATCGTCGAGTAGATATAGCGGCGCGTCGACTTGGGCTCCCAGGGGGCCGCTCACGACGACGGATGAGCGAGTCCCGCCCAGCGCCTCGCACAGCGTCTCGGCGGTACCGTCTCCGCCGTCGGCGACCGGGCACAGCTCGACCGAAGCGTCCGGCTGTGCCCTCAAAACCCCCCTATGCATGGCGCGCGCCGCCTCTACCGCGGTGAGAGTCCCCTTGAACTTGTCGGGCGCGATCAGGACGCGCATGCAACACCGTCCACTGTTCGAACAACCACGATCCGGCACGCGGTGCTTTTCGACTGCACCCCTAGGATAGGGACGTGGACGAAAACCTGAGCGTAGTGCTCGTATCCAACCGCGGCCCGATCTCGTTTCGCGAAGAAGGCGATCACTACGGCATCTCGCGCGGCGCCGGCGGAATGGCGGGAGCGCTCGACCCGGTGGCCCGGCGGCTCGGGGACAGGGCGACTTGGATCGCAGCCGCTACCTCGGAGACCGACAAAGAAGCGCTGGAGGAAGGCGCCGCGGACCGCCTCGAGGAGGAGCTCGGATACTCCCTGCATCTGTTAGATCTCGACCACGACGTCTACTCGCGCTATTACGACGACTCCTCCAACCGCATGCTGTGGTTTGCGGTCCACTGCCTGTGGGACGAGCTCGGCATCAAGGACTTCGGAGAGCACGAGCTGAGGGCCTGGACCACGGGATACGAACCCGTCAACGCCCGCTTTGCCGAGGCCGCGCTCTCCCTCGCCGAACCCGAGACGCTGGTCCTGTTTCAGGACTACCACCTGACCATGGCGCCCGGATTCGTGCGAAGAGCTCGCCCGCAGCAGACCATCTTCCACTTCACCCACTCGTCGTGGTGCGGGCCCGAGGGCTTCGAACGCCTGCCCGACCCGATCCCTCGGAATGTCGTTGAGGGCATGCTCGGGGCCGACCTCATCGGCTTTCACGTCACCCCCTGGGTGCAGGGCTTTCTCCGCTCGTGCGAAAGCATCGGGGCTGAGGTCGACCGAGCCTCAGGGTCGGTGCTCCACGAGGGAAGACGCTCGTGGGTGCGCGCCTATCCCATCCCGACCGACCCGACGGACCTCAAGGAGAGGGCTCAGAGCGAGGCCGTCCGGAATTGGGCAAAGGGCTTCCGCTCCGGCGGCGAGGGCCCTCTTGTCGTGCGCGCCGATCGCACCGAGCCATCCAAAAACATCGTGCGGGGCTTTCAGGCCTTCGGCCGTCTCCTGGACAAGCGCGACGACCTGCGCGGCAACGCGCGCTTCATCGCCTGCCTCTATGCATCGCGTCACTCGATGCCCGAGTACCGCCGCTACACCGAGAACATCGAGGCAACGGTTGAGAAGGTCAACCGGGAGCACCCGGACTCGGTCGAGCTGTTCCTGGAGGACAACTACGACCGAGCCATAGGCGCGCTGCTCGAGTACGACGCGCTATTGGTCAACCCGATCATGGACGGCATGAACCTGGTCTCCAAGGAGGGACCGGCGGTGAACACCAGGGACGGGGCACTGGTGCTGAGCAAGGGCGCGGGCTCGTTCGAGGAGCTCGGAGATGCTGCCGTGACCATCGAGGACTCCCTCGATATCGAGTCAACGGCCGAGGCCCTCGGCAGAGCGATCGACATGCCTTCGGCCGAGCGCGCCCGGCGGGCGGGCGTCCTGCGCGACCGGGCCGAGGGCCGCACGCCGGCGCAATGGATCGAGACACAGATCGACGACCTCGTTCGCGTTCAGTCAGGCGACGAGCCCCACACTCCCGCCTGCGATCTGTAGCGTGGGCGCCGACTAGGGTGTAGAGGCTCATTAGAGCCAGAGAATGCACGAGAGTCGCTCAAAACGCAGGCCCCCGGTTCTAGGGGCCTCAGAGTGCCCATATGGGCACCGGCAGACGCTCAAAACACTTCACCCGGCGAGGGTGCGCAGCAACTCGACGACCTCCACGGGTCCCTGCAGCACGAGGTCGGCTCTACGAAGAAGCTCGTCCGGAGCCTCATCGGAGTCCACCGCCACTCGAAGAGTGTCCATGTTCCCGCCGTCGAGGGCATCGAGGGCGTCGAAGGCGGGCAAGTCCCCGAGGTCGTCGCCGATGAAGCAGGCTGCAGACAGCTCGAGCTGCCGTGCGCGCTGCTCGACCACCGTGCGCTTGGAAAGCTCGATCGGCGGCCTCAGCTCGAACGAAGCCTTACCGGAGACCAGAACCAGCCCATGGCGCTCGGCGAGCTCCCGGGCGATACGCTCGAGCTCCATTTGCGCGCTCCCCCTGTCCGCAGCCATCCGGTAGTGAAGACCCAGCACAACGCGCTTGTCCTCGACCACCACTCCATCGAGCTCCGCAGCATCGACCCGGGCGGCCGCCTCCACCGCGACGTCCGTTATTAGTTGCTCGAAGGGAGCCGCCTGCTCGGACAGCACGACCTCACCGCCTTGGGTGCGCTCGACCCCATGAGTGCCCCAAATTTCGATGTTGGGCCCAAGCCACTCCAGCAGCTCTGTGGCGGACCGACCGGACACCACCACGACCGCACGGTAGCGACCGGCGAGCTCTGCGAGCAGGTTGGTCACGCCGGCGAGAGGCCGCGCTTCACTCGGGACGCGGACTATCTCCGACAGAGTGCCGTCGAAATCGGTGAACAGGCCCGCGGTCTGGGGTGAAGACAGAAAGGGAGCGAGCAGCTCGCCGCCGGTCTCAGGCTTCGTCTGCGCCCACTACCACATGAAGGTCCACGGACGGGGACAGGTTGGCTGGTTTTCGAGCCGAGCGCCAGGAGAAGCGAGCGGCCAGGGCCTTCGCCGCCGGTTTCGCCTCCCGGCTCGACCACAGCACTGTGGTGTTGTCGTAGGGGGTCGACGGAAATGCGACCACTACATCGAAGCCGAGCCGGGTGAGACGCGAGGTCATGGCCCTGCCGGCCGCGCTCGAGCTCGTGCCGTTGAGTACCTGCACCGAGACGCCCTCGGTTATCAGCTCGGGTTTCGGCTTGTTCGCGGGCTCGTCCTGCTTGGGCTCATCTGGTTGCACGGGTTCCTGCGTCTGCTCGGGCTCGGGCGTGGCCGACTGAGACGGGCTCGGCGTCCCGGAAGGCTCGGATGGGGTCGCGGTCGTCCCGCTACCAGGCTCTTCCGGCCCCTGCGCCGCCGCGCCCGGGGCCTGTGTGTCGAGGTCATCGCGGCCCAGCGCCCCGATCGCAATCCAAACCGCGGTGAGAGCCACGACCCCGACGAGCGCCCACGGTAGGAACCACCCGACCACCGATTGGTAATAGCGGAACTGCTCGTTCGACGAATGCCGCCCCACGGGGCGGACCCTATCTTCTCGCCGGCTGGTAGCGAGTACCCAGAAGTCGAGCCGTCCTCTGGCGCTGCCGCGAGATGCGGAGCCGCTGCAGGCGCTTTACGAGGATCGGGTCGTATTCCAGGGCCGCCGGGTTTTCGAGCAGCTCGTTCAGGACCTGGTAGTAGCGGGTCGCCGACATGTCGAAGCGGTCCTTGATCGCTCGTTCCTTGACGCCCTCATGCTTCCACCACGACCTCTCGAAGTCGAGGATGTCTATGTCTCTCTGTTCGAGCTCAATTTCCATGGGTCTACCGTAGCCCGCTGCCCCCAGGGGGGCGCGGATTTGCAGATGACGGACGCCCAGGCGCCGCCCAGATCCGACGCCAATGTCGCTCTGAACGAAGAAGAGTCGGACTCCGTACCCAGTGCAGCACAAAGCCACTTTGGGGGTCGGCGCAAGGGCCGCAGACGGCCGCAAAACCTTTAGGGAAACAGGCCTCTCGTCAGGTGCGCCTCGGCCACCCGGCCGACCCCGATCCAGTGCGCCGCCTGACGCATCGTGAGACCCTTGTCCTCGGCCATCTGATAGACCTCGACAAAAGCGCGCTCCATGATTTGTCGCAGGCGCTCGTTCACGTCCTCCTCGGACCAGAAGTACGCCTGGATGTCCTGCACCCACTCGAAGTAGGAAACCGTGACGCCGCCCGAGTTGGCGAGGATGTCCGGCACCACGAAGACCCCTCTTTCCGAGAGGATCTTGTCCCCCTCGAAGGTGATCGGGCCGTTGGCCGCCTCACACACGACGCGCGCCTTGACCTTGTCCGCGTTCTTGACCGAGATGACTCCCTCGACCGCGGCCGGCACGAGCACATCGCAGTCAATCTCCAGCAGCTCGGCGTTGGTCACGGGCTCCGCTCCGGGGCACCCGGACACGCTGCCCCCGAGCTTCTTGTGACGGTTGATCGCCTCGGGATCGAGGCCCCGGTCCCGGTAGAGCCCGCCGTCGACGTCTGAGACCGCAACCACCCGGCAGCCGGCATCGTGCAGCAATTGGGCGGCGTGCCCTCCGACCTTGCCATAGCCCTGGATGGCGACCGAGACCTCCTCGATGCCGATCCCCAAGCTCTTGAGGGTCGAGAAGATCGTGTACATGACTCCGCGCGACGTCGCCCCCGCCCGTCCCCGGGAGCCTCCGATAGACACCGGTTTCCCGGTGACGACCCCCGGTACCGAATAGCCATGGTTCATGGAATAGGTGTCCATGATCCACGACATGATGTCCTCGTCGGTGTTCATGTCGGGGGCGGGGATGTCTCGCTCGGGGCCGATGAAGGGGAGGATCTCGGAGGCGTAGCGGCGGGTCATGCGCTCGAGCTCGGATCGGCTCAGGGCCTTGGGATCTACGGCCACACCGCCCTTGGCGCCGCCGAATGGAATTTGGGCGACGGCGCACTTCCAGGTCATCCACATTGCGAGGGCCTTGACCTCGTCGAGATCGACGCTGGAGTGATAGCGGAGCCCCCCCTTGGCCGGACCGCGCGTCACGTTGTGGTGCACACGATAGCCCTGACAAACACGCGTCGAGCCATCGTCGAGCCGGAATGGCACCGACACCGACAACGAACGTTTTGGAGCGCGCAGTATCTCGTGAACGCCGGGCGCAAGCCCCATCAGCTCGGCCGCTTCATCGAGTTGTGCCAGGGCGGTTTCCCAGGCGGAGTCCCCGGAGGGATCGGCCGGGAGGTGTGGTTCGTTTAGCTGTGTCAAGGCGTCTCCATTGACGTCTCGGTTGCAGGCGAAGAGCTGGAGACAGGATTCGAACCTGCGACCGGCCGCTTACAAGGCGGCTGCTCTACCGGGCTGAGCTACTCCAGCCAGGAGCCCACCCTACTCCCGACGGTGCGGCTCCCGTTGCTTCGTAGAGCTGCTGGGTTCCATGAAGTTGCGGCCCACTTCGGGCATCGCTACGGCGAGGCTCCCGGTGCTTCGTTCAGGTTACATTTAGGTTCTTGAGTCGTCGCGCCACTTCGAACATGGCGATCGCCCCGGCAGTTGCACGGAGGTGTCCGATGAAAGCTACGTATTTAGAGCAATTGGGAGGAATTGGGCCCATAGGGGCTTGACGCCCTCCCAACATGGACGTAATTTCAGAGATGTTCTTCCCCGTCACAGAAAGATTCCCATGAAGGCTCTCACAGACGACGCTCGCGGTCAAGCATTTTTTGAGAGCAGATTAGCCCAGGGCCTTCCCGAAACCATTATCGAGCCAGCCGTCCTCGCCGCTGTAGTGGCGCTATTGGTTCAACCCAAACAGATTTCACCGCGGGCACGAGAATCCCGCCCACGTTAGAACCGCAGTCGTTCGAAGAGGGTCCACCGGATAGCGCATCCATCGAAGGGCCGAGAGGAGCGGGCGGCGCAGCTACGTGGTGGCCGGGGGCTTGGACGGAGCCCCCGGTTGCCACGGCCCTACCGACCGTTCGAGTAGCCCCGTCCAGGAAGGTTCCGTCCAATGGCGTACTCCCAAATACCGCTTCATATCTGGACCCCCGAGTTCAGATCATTGAGTCTGGAAGCCAAAGTGCTATGGCTTCACATGCGAGCTAACACGATGCGCAACTCCGAAGGGCTGTTCACCTGGCCCCCCGGTCACGCCATGGCAGACACCGGACTCTCCCCTGAGCGTTACTCGAGGGCACGCGGGGAGCTTGTAGAGGCTGGGTTCATCTCGTATGACTCAACGACTGAAGCTGTGCTGGACCGTCACGCGCTCGTCCACTACCAGCCGACAGGGCCGAAGCAGCTGGCAGGAGCCCTGCGCGTATTGAAGAGCGTGCCGGACACTCCTTTACTGGATGAACTCCTCGAGGTCGCGCGGGAACTCGCCCCCGATCTAGCGTTGATTCTGACGGGGAAATACGAAAGGGACGTGACCAACCCTCAGACAGGGGAGGTTCGGCGAGTCCGTCACCAGGGGCACCCCAGGTGGGACCTATCGAACATACGTTCGGAACTATACCCTATCGATAGGGTATTTTCAACTCCAGATACCCTGAGTAGAGTAGAGCTAGAGCAAGAGCTACGCAGTAGAGAAGGGTTTAGAGAAGAGCTCGTTTCTGAAAGGGAGACGGAAGGAAACGGCTTAAGGGTATCTCCACCTAATTCTGGTGCCGGCCACTACGCACACAAGGACGCGCCGTGACTCCGGTGGAGATCGTGCTGGACCGGCTGACAGGAGTCCGTCGCTCGGGTAAGGAGTGGACGGCGCGCTGCCCAGCGCACGAGGATCGGGCGCCCAGCCTTCGCGTGCGAGAGGGACGGAACGGGCAAGCCGTGTTGCATTGCTTTGCCGGCTGTTCTACACCTTGCGTGGTCTCTGCCCTCGGGTTCGAGATGCGTGACCTGTTCGTGCGCGACAATGACTGGAAGCCCGAGCCAAGACGAAAGCCCGAACCACTCCCGGCAGAGTTTGACGACTTCCTAGAGACGCTCCGCAACCGACCTACGTGGCCGTTCGAGTGGGAGTCTGCGAAGTTGCTAGCGGGGCTTCCGATTGAGCTAGCCCGTCAGGACGCGCGGCAGAATTGGGACTGTCTCTCCGCGCGGGGAAACATCAAGCTCATACTTCTAGCGGCTGACATGATCCGTGGGAAGGAGCACATCTTCCACTACAGCGATGAATCCGCTGGATTCGGGGCCGTGCCACATTGTCCGTTATGCGATTCCGAATGGTGCTCCCATATTGGGGAAGCATCGTGAACGACGATTTCCTCGATAAGCCTATCGAGCAGGGCGGATTCCACATCAAGGGGCCATCCACCCGAAGCCTGCGCTGCCCCCGGTGCGAAACGTTCCGAGAGCCGCGGGACATGCTTACGGATCGGAATTAATGCCGGCCATGTCATAAGGCTCAAGTGAGAGCGCGACAGAAAGCCCGAGAGGTCGAGCTCCAGGAAGCCGAACGTGAACGGGGCACGTAGCGAGCTAGCCCTACAGGCGATGGTGTCGGCACTCAAGCGGTCGGAACCCGAGCTTAGGGCCGCGTTCTACACCTACCTCGAGGAAGAGATTACCGAGCTAACCTCATCCTCCACTTGGGCGCAGAGTGTCCGCGACACGCTCTCCACCGCACCCAATTTCCCTGGACACCCGATAAGCGGACATGATGATGGTCCGCGGAGGAGGTAGTCCGTGGGAACAGGGAGGTCGGCAGTGGCCAAAGCGGGACCCCGAGGAGCAACCGAATGGATCGCGTTGGTCGGCGCGAAAGAAGGCAGACGTAGTCGTTCGGCTGCTGCGCGGCGAGAGCCTCGACGAGCTGTCACGGGAGCTGCGCGTGGAAGCTCACCGGCTGCAGGCATGGCGGGACGAGTTCGTGACCGGCGGCATCGAGGGACTCAAGGCAAGACCGTTGCAACCGGAGGAGCGGCGTCTAAGAGACGCCGAGCGCAAGATCGGTGAGCTCACGATGGACAACGAGATCCTCCGGGCGGCGGCCCGAGAAAGGGGGCTCCAGATCCCGCCCAGGAAGCGGCCGAGATAGCCATGGAGCTCGATCTTGCTCGCAAACGCGCGTAGACGTCGGACGTGAATCCCATCGCCCTCCTCCTAGAGACCCGCGGCGTCGAGCAGCAGCTTGGCATCTTCGGCGGGCGAGTCGAGCACGCCGTCTAGACTGTACTGACCCCAAGATGTGGCGACGCATCACTTCGGCTTGCTCCACATCTTCGCCTTTCCGATGACCGCTTCGGGCGTCCTACCTTTGGTGAGCCGCCCGGTGTGAGCGCGGTCCGAGTTGTAGTAGTTGAGATAACGATCGAGATCAAGCCGGAGACCGGTGATCTTGGGGATGAGGTAACGAGCGAAGGCGGGTCTCCAGCACTCT
>JACDAL010000111.1 GCA_013695465.1 Actinomycetota bacterium
GACGAGATCAGGCCGCGACGGTACGTTCGCCCGGCGGATCGGGCCCCGGATCGTAGCGCCGGCCGGTGGGCTTGTACCACTCCGCCATGCCGTTGAGGCAGACGCTCCAGCCGCCCTCGTGGACCAGCTTGTGATGGAAGGTGCACACCAGCACGAGGTTGTCGTAGTCGGTGGGCCCGCCCAGCTCCCAATGCCAGATGTGGTGCGCCTTGAGGAACATCTTGGTCCCGCAGCCGGGAAAGGTGCAGCCGTGGTCTCGGTGGAGCAGCTGGCGGTGGAGCCAGCGGGGAACGTTGCGAGAGGCCCTGCCGATGCCGAGGGCATTTCCCTGGTCGTCTGTGACCACGAACTGGAGGCGGGCATCACAGCTGAGTCGTTGAGCGATATCGGGGTGCAGGCCGAGGCCCCCCTCGATCTCGGCAGAGCCCAGTCCCGTGCTCTCGAGCGTGGTGTGGACCACGACCGTGGCCCGGTCCGCATCCTGGTCTTCTGCGATCGCCTGTGAGGACAGGGCACAGAGGGCATCGGCGTAGCGCTGCTCTCTTCTGTCCTCAGCCGAGAGCTTGTCGGAGCTGGTTTCCTCTGAAGCTGACTCGGACAGGCGCTCTGCGCAACGCTCGAGCGCCTTGACCACGGCGGCACCCTCGGCGGCGGGGAGCAGGCCCTCGAGGCCCAAGCTGGCGCCTCCCTGGTTCCACCACCAGCGCAGGAAGCGGGCCTTGTCTACGGTGCGGACCTCTTCGAGCTGGGGGCGGTTGAAGACATCGGCCTTGTGCCTCACGGTCGCAACAGACACCCTTTTTGCCCACGCGATCAGCTCCTGCTCTGTTTCGGGAGTGGCGAAGCGGCACAGCTCGAGCACCTTGTCGAGACCGAGACGGCCGCTCTCTAGTGCCGCTGATATCAAGGGCAGCTTGGTAATGACATGCGAGGCATTGACCCAGCGGCCGGCCATCCATTGGGAGATGCCGATGCGTCCCGAGAGCCACTGCGCCATGTCCCTGCAGCCTTGGTCGCGCCACAGCTTGCGCTCGTCCAGCTCTGAGATGATCGTAAGGAACTTTCGGCGTGTAACCGAGAGGACGAAGTGGAGGCTGTGGAGTCCCTCGATCAACTCGGCTTCGCGACGGCTTTGCTGTTGCACCCGCATACCTCTTAAGTCCGGGCCGAAAGCCTCTCGGGAGAGCTTCCGGCAGCCCCTTCCACTTCCTGCATACTATCGAACGTATGTTCGGATAGTCAAGTTCAAATCTCGAGTCCCGGCGGCTTTTCCGACCGGGGAGAAGGACTTTCGTTGTGAGGTTTCGTACGAACGCGAGCTGTCACTTCGGAAGGTTCGTAACCAATTCAAGCATCAGAGCTTGTCACCAGCGACTTGACCTTCGATCTCGCCTCGCTGTTCGAAAGCGTTTCGGCGGCCATGCGAATCCCCGTCTTCCTTGTGGGCCTTCTCGTGATCCGGGGTCTGCCCGCACTCCTCCACAGGTCCGACATCGGCGTGCGCCGCACACTGGCGGCCGCATTGCTCCAGGCCACCTCGCTCCCATTCATCGTGGCGGCCGCCCAGATCGGGATGGAGCTCGGCGCGATTTCCCAGGCGACCGGCGCCGCGCTCGTCGCCGCGGGGCTAATGTCTGTGTTGATCTTCCCGCTCGTAGCGTTGAAGGTCCTTCGCGGCGGCGATCGTGCCGTGGCGGAGTCCGAGAAGCCGCAGGAAGTGGTGAAGGCGATGAGGAGCGAGACGTGAGCGGCGCTTGAGTCCCAGGAAGGACGCGCTCGCAGAGGGCTGGCTCGACGTTTCCGTTCCCCTGCGTGACGGGATGCCGGCGTGGCCCGGCAATCCTCCCGTGGAGATCGGCCGCCACGAGGACATGTCGAAGGGCGGCGACGCGAACGTCACTGCGCTTTCCCTCGGCGCACACACAGGCACCCACGTGGATGCACCGGTGCATTTCCTCGCCGATGGGGTCGCCATCGAAGCGATGGATCTGCAACCATGGGGGAAGCCCGGGTGATCGAGATAGGCGATCCAGCTTCGATTAGCCACCACGAGCTTCAGGCGGCAAAGATCGTTCGAGGCGAGCGCATCCTATTCAAGACGCGCAACTCCTCGTATGCATGGTCCAGGGAAACTTTGGTGGAGGACTTCGTGGGAATCACTCTGGGTGCCGCGCAATACCTGGCGGAGATAGGGCCCCGCACCGTGGGCGTCGATTACCTCTCGGTGGCGGCTTTTGGAGGCGATGCCTCCGGTGTGCACCGCGCTCTGCTCTCGGCCGGGGTGTGGATCATTGAAGGACTCGACCTCGCTCCCGTTGCGAAAGGAAGCTACGAGCTGATCTGCCTGCCCCTTCGCATTCCCGGCAGTGACGGCGCGCCGGCGAGAGCGCTCTTGCGACCGCTCGATCAAGGGCACTGACCCTCAGTGGAGGAGGCGATGCAGAATCTCGGTGCTTCGCTCGGATGGGGCCTGGTCGTCGGCGCGAGCCTCGTCGCAGGGGCGCTGCTCGCCGCTTTCAAGGAGCTGCCCTCACGCATCGCCGCTAACCTCACCGCTTTCGGCGGCGGCATTCTGCTCGCGGCCGTGGCCCTCGAGCTCGTGCCCGAGGCCGACGAGCAGGCTGGAGCGGGCCTCACCGCAGCTTTTCTATTGGCCGGCACCCTCCTCTACGTGGGCGCGGACGCGTGGCTAACGCGCGACAAGATGACGGAGGCCGTGCGTCGTTCCGGCCATGCCGCGGCCGCCGGGAAAGCCATGTCGCTACCGCCCGGACACGCGGAGGCGGCTCGTGGCGAGGCCATCGCCGCAGGATTGTTCGTCGACGGCGTGCCCGAATCGATTGCGTTGGGGTTAACGATCGCCCGTGGCGAGCTCGGCCTGGCCCTGCTGGCGGGCATCGTCGTCGGCAACGCCGCGGAGGCGTACGGCGCGGCCCAGCCCATAATCGCCGGAGGTCACCCAAAAATCTTCGCCGTTCGCCTCCTCTCCTTGATCGGAGCTGCGCTCGCGGTTGCCACGCTGCTGGGAGGGACCCTGCTCGCCACCGTGAGCCCGGCCGTCATCGGCTCCGCGCAGGCGCTCGCTGCGGGCGCCGTGCTCGCCGTCATCTCGGTCTCGATAATTCCGCATTCCTTCTCCCAGGTGAGCAGTGAGGTCGCCACCGCGTCGGTCGTGGGCTTCATCGCCGGATACCTCCTCGGCTGACCCTGTAACGCTCTCGCCTCGGCCGGCACTATGCCCTCGAAACGGCCGTGCGCCTGATCGAGGAGGAGCGCCATGCAGGGACTCAAAGGGAAGAACGTGCTCGTCACGGGTGGTACGTCGGGCATCGGCCAGGCGATCGCCGTCCGTTTCGCCGAGTACGGCGCCAACGTCGCAATCAACTACCTGAAGAAGCCCGAGGAAGCCGAGGAGACCGAGGAGCAGGTCCACTCTTGTGTGAAGAGGATGCAGAAGCACGGCGTCCGCGATGTGCTTGTGGGTGCCGATGTCTCCAATGAGGACGAGGTCGTCCACATGATCGAGCAGACGGTGGAAGAGCTCGGCAGCATCGACGTCCTCGTGAATAATGCCGGCATCCAGATCTCGCGCCCGACCGAAGAGCTGTCGGTGGCCGACTTCGAGAAGGTTCTCGCCGTCAACTTGCGGGGCTCCTTCGCTTGTGCCCGTGAGGCCATCAAGCGTTTCATTGCGACCGATACCCCCGGCGCCATCATCAACATCTCGAGTGTCCACCAGCGAATTCCCAAGCCGGGCTATCTCGGTTACTCAGTCAGTAAGGGCGGAATGCAAAACCTGACAACGACGCTCGCGCTGGAGTTCGCGGCGCGCGGTATTCGCGTCAACAGCATCGGTCCGGGTGCCACGATCACGCCGATCAACCGAGCCTGGGTCGACGATCCCGACAAGGCGGAGATGGTGACGAGCCATATTCCAATGCGGCGCGCCGGCACCGCCGATGAGATGGCGGGCGTCACCTGCTTTCTGGCGAGCGACGACGCCGCCTATATAACGGGTCAGACGATCTTCGTCGACGGGGGCCTCACGCTCTACGCCGACTTCCGCGAGCCGTGGTCGTCCGAGTGACACATAGAGTCGAGGGCGCGAATGCCTCGACTGGCAAGGACTGGTGGCCCTCTCCTTTCGGGGAAGAGGACCAACTCGGGATGCTGAACCACATAACCGAGGAAAGGCGCCGCGCCGCGCTTGCGACCGTGCGGGAGGGGCGGCTCTACGATCTGGGCCGAGTGCTCGACGAACAAGTGCCGATTTTTCCCGGCCGCCATTTTCGGCAACGCTTGTGACGACTGCTCACCACTCCAATGCGCGCCCAGGCATGTCACCCAACGGTGTCGGGGGCAACAACGTGAACTGGATCACGGAGATCGTCTCCGGCACTACCCAGCTCGGAACCCACCTCGATGCTCTCTGCCACCTTCAGATTGGCGATCGCGGCTACAACGGCTGGACCGTCTCGGAGATCGCCGAGCCTTGGGGCACCAACCGATTGGGGGTGGAAACCATCCCCCAGATCGTCACGCGCGGCTGGCTCGTCGATGTCGTCTCGGCGCGCGGCGCCGAGCTCTCCAGGGGCGAAGTTGTCAGTGTCGGCGACGTAGAGCGAGCACTGGACGGGGCCGAGCCGGAGCCCGGCGATGCGGTCTTGTTCCACACGGGATGGGGCCCGCGCTGGGGTGAACCTGCTGCCTACCTGATGGGCGAGCCGGGGCCGGGTATGGAGCTGGCGGGATGGCTGGCCGATCGCGGCGTGGCCCTTACGGGCTGTGACACATGGAGCTATGGGCCCGTGCCGGCCGAGAATCCACTCAGGCCCTTCGAGGTTCCACAGTCGCTCAACGTCCGTCACGGGGCCTTCATCGGTGGAGAACCTCGACACATCGGCCCTGGCAGCCGACGGGGTAAGCGACTTTGCTCTGATACTCACCCATCCCGAGTTGAGAGGCGCTACCGGCGCCTGGGTATCACCGATCGCTTTGGTCTAGGAGGAGGAGGGCTCATATGAGCAACGACTACGACGTCATCATCATCGGTACCGGGGCGGGCGGTGGAACGCTGGCGCACCGGCTTGCGCCTTCCGGGCTGCGAATACTCATGCTGGAGCGAGGCGACTACCTGAAGCGGGAGGCGGACAACTGGTCCAGCAAAGCCGTGTTCGTGGACACGAAGTACAAGACGTCTGAGGAGTGGTACGACAAGGAGGGCAATCCTTTCCACCCGGGTGCGCACTACTGGGTCGGCGGCAACACAAAAGTGTACGGAGCAATCCTCTTTCGCCTGCGCGAACGCGATTTCGGCGAGGTACGCCACCACGGCGGTATCTCACCTGCATGGCCGCTGTCCTATATGGACTTTGAGCCTTACTACACCGAGGCGGAAAAGCTCTACCTCGTGCACGGTGAGCGCGGCGAGGACCCGACGGAGCCGCTCGCTTCGGGCCCCTACCCGTACCCCGCAGTAAGCCATGAGCCACGCATCCAGCGTCTGGCGGACGATTTCGCCCGCACGGGCCACCAGCCTTTCCATTTGCCGGTGGGGATCAATCTCGACGAGCGGAACTACGAGAAGAGCGTGTGCGTGCGCTGTGGATGGTTCGATGGGTATCCATGTCTCGTCGACGGCAAGGCCGACGCCCACGTGTGCGCAGTCCGGCCGGCGTTGCGCCACGACAATGTCACCTTGATAACAAACGCTCGAGTCGATCACATCGATACGGATCCTTCCGGGCGCGACGTGACCGGCGTGGTCGCGGAACGCGAAGGTCAGATGGAGACGTTTCGAGGTAGCGCCGTGGTGGTCTCTTGCGGAGCGGTGAACTCGGCCGCGCTGCTCCTGCGATCGACGAGTGATCGGCACCCGGACGGCCTAGCGAACTCTTCGGGGACAGTAGGGCGCCACTACATGTGTCACATCAACTCGGCGATGCTGGCCATCTCCAAGGACCCCAACCCGACACGTTTTCAGAAAACGCTGGGTATCAACGACTATTACTGGGGCTCAAAGGACTTCGACTACCCTCTCGGCCATATCCAGATGCTCGGAAAAACGGACGGGCCAACGCTGCGGGCAGGGGCGCCGTGGTTCGCACCTGGGTTCGCCCTCGACTACACCGCGCGTCATGCAATCGATTTCTGGCTCA
Source organism: Actinomycetota bacterium (assembly GCA_013695465.1). Taxonomy (GTDB): domain Bacteria; phylum Actinomycetota; class CADDZG01; order CADDZG01; family WHSQ01; genus JACDAL01. Next base: position 6,159 of record JACDAL010000111.1, read on the forward strand.
CGACCGAGGACCTGCCGAAGCCGGACAACCGCGTGGAGGTCGACCGCTCCGGCAACATCCACCTCCACTACACGGACTACAACACCGAAGGCCACAAGAGGCTGATTGGCAAGCTGAAGGATTTGCTGGGACATCTTGGGTGCCACGAGCGTTTGATCCCAAACCAGGTCACACGCGACGAGCGCATCCCGATAGCGGGGGTTGCCCACCAGTGCGGAACCGTTCGCTTCGGCAGCGATCCTGCGAGCTCGGCGCTTGATGTCAACTGCAAAGCTCACGATCTTGACAACCTCTACGTCGTCGACACCAGCTTTTTTCCCTCGAGCAGCGCCGTGAACCCGGGGCTAACCGCCATTGCCAACGCCTTGCGGGTTGGTGATCACCTGCTCGACCGGCTCGGCTGAGTGAGGGTCGCTCATGAGACCCAGGAGGCGACCACGTGAGGCTCAGTACGTTGGCGAACGGTATCGGCAAAGGACTCTTCGCAGGCTTCGCCGGGACCGTGGCGATGACGATCTCGAGCACGATCGAGCAGAAGCTCCGCGAGCGGGAGGCGAGTGTCGCGCCTGCTAAGGCGGCGGAAAAGGCACTGGGAATCGAGACCTTCACGACCGCCCGATCCGAACAACGCTTTAGCACGCTCGTCCACTGGGGTTACGGCACGGGCTGGGGGGCCGCACGCGGGGCCTTGCGAGCCGTGGGAATGCCGCCCGGCGCCGCGACCGCGGGCCACTTCTCGGCAGTGTGGGGCAGCGCGCTCGTGACCCTCCCCATGTTCGACGTCGTGCCTCCGGTGACGATGTGGACCCGCAAGGAGATCGCCATCGACGTGTGGCATCACCTCGTTTACGTGACCGCAACTGCGATGGCCTACGAAGCGCTTGACCGGGCCTGAGCGCCGGGATCGATCACGCAACTGTGCAGCATCAGTTTGTCCAGGGCCTGTAACGATTGAGTGCTTTCGGCGACAGGCAGACCATGAAGTCGCCGCCAACTGGATTCGTAGTTCACGACAAGGCGTTTGGCGAAGTGTTGGGAGACGCCGCCCGCCTGGTGAAGGTCGTCGATGTCGACGCACATGAAGGCCCGGTCTACGTGGCCGGCACAGATTCACTGTATTTCACCACGCTCCCACGGCGCCCGGATGGCGGCGATCCTCAGGTAGCGATCAAGCGCTTGTCGCTCGACGGATATCTCTTCCCGCTCGAGCGCGAGCGTCTCGACGTGGTGTGCGCCGAGACCAACGCCGCCAACGGCATGGCCCTCGACGGGAGTGGTTGTCTCGTGATCTGCGAGCAGGGGGCCCGGGCTCGGGAGGCGCGCGTGAGCCGGCTAGATCTGGTCACCGGGCGCAGCGATACCATCGTCGGTGACTGGGATGGCTTGAGGCTCAATTCCCCCAACGACGTCGTCGTGCGCAACGACGGCACCGTGTGGTTCACCGATCCCAGCTACGGCTACCTTCAGGGCTTTCGCCCGGAGCCGCAAGCAGGTGACCACGTCTATCGCTACGACCCGCGCTCGGATCGCCTCTCCGTGGTTGCCGACTCGTTCGACAAGCCCAACGGACTCGCCTTTTCACCCGACGAGGGCGTGCTGTACATCACCGACAGCGGGGCCAACCAGGAAGAGGGTAGCTTCCATGTTGAGCGTCCTCACCACATCATGGCATTCGATGTCACGGGCGGGCGTCACCTGACGGCCGAGCGCCTCTTTGCGGTCACCCGTCACGGGATCCCCGACGGGATCAAGGCCGATGCGGAGGGCCGCATCTATGCCTCCTCGTTTAGCGGCGTAGATGTCTTCGAGACCTCGGGAGACCTCATCGGGGAGATCGTTCTGCCAGGAACCGTCAACTTCACGTTCGGCGGGCCGGACAACAACATCTTGTTCGTTACCACGGACACCGCTGTGTGGGCGGCCGTCCTCGGCACGAAAGGAGCGTGAAGATATGAACGCTGTAGGCACGAGGAGGGTGCTCGATACCGCAGATGTCGATACCCTCATGGGCGTGGCGGAGAAAGAGGCCTTCGAAAAGGGCAATGTCATGCGGGTGGTGCAGGGCAACGCCTCGGTCCTCACCGGCGGCACGATGGTGGATCCGCGCGAGATCGCTGCGGGCGAAGTGCGTGCCGGCGAAGTGCAGGGAGCTACTACACACGAGCTACCGGAGGGCGATGTGCTCGCCGTTCCGGCCGGCGTTCCTCATCGGTTCATCGAGGTCTCCGAGGAGTTCCTGTACTACGTCGTCAAGGTGGAGGTGTGATCGTGGGTGCTGCCAACCTCCCGGGCCCGCCGGAGCTCCTGCCGGGCAGGCCCAATGCGGTCATCGACCTGCAGACAAACGAAGGGGCCGCTCTGGTGGGGGCGCGGTGGCGCTATGCCGACGCTCATGTAAAGGAGATCGACTTCGTCGAGGTCGGGGACGACCTCGGCCCCAGCGGAGCGCCCAATCGGACTTACGACGTCGAGCCACACGCCGAAGGCGCGGACTTCGATGACTCCGACTGGCGCGAGCT
>JACDAL010000118.1 GCA_013695465.1 Actinomycetota bacterium
GGCTGATGGCGAGGTCGACGGCGGCGCGTGTGGTGTTTTCTGCCTCCGCCACGAACAGGACGGCATCCACCACCGGCGCCAGCGTCATGGCGTCGGCGACCGCCAGCAGGGGAGGGGCGTCCACCAGGACCATGTCGAAGTCCTCGGTCAGCTCGTCGAGCGTGGCTCGCATCGCCTCGGAGCCGAGCAGCTCGCCGGGATGCTTGGGGGCGGGCCCGCTGGGGAGCAGCTTCAGGTTGTCGATCTCGGTAGGCAACAAGACCTCCTGCAGGGGAGTCGCACCGCGAAGGACGTCTGAGAGCCCCACCTCGTTCTTTGCTCCGAAGAAGCGGTGCAGCCGCGGCTTGCGCAGATCGGCGGAGACGACCACCACCCGCTTGCCCGCGTGCGCCAGGGCTACGGCGAGGTTGGCGGCGGTGACCGTCTTGCCGTCGCCGGGATGGGGGCTGGTGATGAGCACGGACTTCGCCTCTCTCGCAGAGGCCGCGAAAACGATGCCGGTGCGCAGTGTGCGGTAGGACTCGGCCGCGACCGAGTCGGGCTTTGTCAGGGTCACGGTCAGCGCTCGCTTGCGCCGCCGCCACGCCTTGACGTGGGGCACTACCGCCAGCACCGGGGTGCGGAGGTGCGATTCGAGGTCCGAGCGGCCCCGCAGCCTGTCGTCGAGGCGCTCTTTGGCAAAGGCGACGCCCACTCCGGCGACCAGGCCGGCGGCCAGCGCCAGCACTGCGTTCTGCACGTGGTTGGGGCTGGCGGGCGCGGTGGGCAGTGTCGCCGGCGCCAGCACGCGTCCGACCTGCAGCTTGTCCGGCGGAGTGAGTCCGGTGAGCTGCTGTTGCAGCACCGCGATCTGGCCCACCAGGGTGCTCGCCTGCGTCTGCAGGATGGCCTTCTGGGAGGCGTTTGTCTCCTCCGGAATGTCGTCGTTGATTGTTTCAAGCTGGCTGTTGAGTGATTTGAGCTGCTCCTGGACGGTGTCGGAGGACGCGAGGAGGTCTGAGAGCACCTGGCTCCGCCTGTTCTTCAAATAGGCCTCGGCGAGCGCCTGGGCTCGCTCCTGGGCCACATGTGGCTGGGGCGAGGAGTAGCTCATTACCAGGATCTCCGTGCTGGTGGCGAGGTCGACCGAGAGGCCGTCCAGCAGGCCCCGCGACCCCTCGGCAAGGTCTAGCTCCTTGGCGGCGAGCTCGAGGACGGGAGCCGAGGTCGCTACCTCTTTCTCTGTTTCGAGGTTGGGGGGCACCGAGTAGTCGCCGGCGCCAAAGCCGGCCGACAGCTTGAGCGGCTCCACCAGGACGCGGGTGCTGGACTCGTAGAGAGGGGTCTGGCGGAACGAGAAGTAGGCGGTGCTGGCAAGCACGACTGCGGCCACCAGCACGATCGACCACTTGCGCATCCGGAGGACCGCGAGGCTTTGTGAGAGCTCGTTATGTGCGCCGTCGAAGGACGTTTCCTGCTGGCTCATGTCGGGACGGGTCCTCTCTTCCGGATGAGACGAGTTCGAGGGGCGCTGTGCTTGACCGGCCCAGTTCGGTACTCTAGCATCACGACCATCAGAAACAACGTTAGTTGACAGGCTTTACATCGCACCACCCATTGTCAAGTGCAGATGCGGCCGGCCCCGAATGAGGGAGGCCGGCCATTCAGAAAGGCAGATCCGACCCATGTCCGAGGCGACGCAGCGGGCGACCACGCCGGAAGCGGCGGTGGCATGACTCGCTACCTGGTTACCGGAGGGGCGGGCTTCATCGGCTCGCACCTGACTGAGGCCCTGTGCCAAGAAAATCAGGTGACGGTCCTGGACAACCTGTCCACCGGGCGCCTTGACAACCTCGACGATTTCGGGGGCCGGGTTCGTTTCGTGCACGGCAGCGTGCTCGATGCGCTCCTCGTAGACGAGCTCGTCGCCGAAGCCGACGTGGTCGTGCACCTCGCCGCGTCGGTGGGGGTCAAGCTCATCGTCGAACGCCCGTTGCATAGCCTGCTCACGAATATCAAGGGCTCCGAGACGGTCCTGGAGGCAGCGCACCGCTACCGCGCCAAGGTGCTGCTCGCCTCCACCTCCGAGGTCTACGGCAAGAGCCGGGGCGGGGCCTTCTCCGAGGACGACGACCGCCTCCTGGGCAGCAACAAGGTATCTCGCTGGGGTTACTCGACCTCCAAGGCGGTGGACGAGATCCTCGCCTTCGCCTATCACCGGGAGCGGGGTCTGCCCACGGTTGTGGTGCGTCTGTTCAACACCGTCGGGCCGCGCCAGACCGGCGCCTACGGGATGGTGCTGCCGAGGCTGGTCGCCCAGGCGCTGGCGGGGGAGCCCCTCACCGTCCACGGCGACGGTTGCCAGTCCCGCTGCTTCTGCCACGTGTCGGATGTGGTGAGCGCGCTGCAGGCACTGTTGTCGGAGCCCGAAGCCGAGGGTGAGGTCTTCAACGTCGGTTCCACCGAGGAGGTCACGATGCTCGAGCTCGCCCAGTGCGTGGTCGAGGCCGCCGGTTCTTCCTCAGAGATTCGCCTCATCCCCTACGAACAGGCTTACGGCGAGGGCTTCGAGGACATGCGCCGGCGAGT
>JACDAL010000138.1 GCA_013695465.1 Actinomycetota bacterium
GAGCTGGGCTTCGGCGTGAGGCTCGACACCTACCACTTCGAGGACTCAGAGCTGCGAGGCGCGGTCGACGCGCTGCTGGCGAACGAGGAGCTGCGGGCGCGCATGGAGGTCAACGGACAGACGATCCGGAGCCGGGACGGTAAGGTGGTGGCGGCCGATTCGATCGAAGAGGTCGGGCGCCGAGTTCGGTCCGGCTAGGACGGTTCGGGTCGGATTGGCGGGCAGGGGACTGTAGGGCGCGCCACACCTTCTCCGGTGTGACCGGCATGTCGAGGTCTTGGTCGAAGCCGCCCAGAGCATCCACAATTGCGTTGACCACGGCCGGGGGCGCTCCGATGCACCCCGCTTCCCCGGCCCCCTTGAAGCCGAGCTCCAGGTTCGGGTTGGGAGTCACGCTCTCGCCCATGAGGACGAGCGGCATCTCCGATGCCGTGGGAATCGAGTAGTCGAGCAAGGGGAACGGCGGGGGCCGTGCTCGGAACGATCCTGCTCCCCAGCTGCATCGGGTGATTTGATCGAACTTTTCCGTTAGAAGAGCGGCAGCCGCTCCTAACGAGGAAGAGGTCGTGGCTCAGTCGTCCGTGCTCGCCCGGTTGAGGTTTGAAATCGTTTGCAGTCTCGAATCTCTAGAGACCGGTGTCAAGCCGCCTAGAAATCCTGCTCAGGCATCCTCTGGCGAATTGTTTCAGGGGGCACGTAGTCGCGCAGCGAACGGAAACGGGAGCCCACGACCACCGTCCCCGCCAGGCAGGCCAGCCCGCCGACGACCACCGAAGGGCCGGCGCCGACCGCCTGCGCGACGAAGCCCGCCTCCACATCACCCAGGCGCGGACCTCCTGTGACCACCATGAGGTTGAGCGCGTTCATGCGGCCGAGCAGCGTGTCGGGAGTGACCTCGAGAAGGATCGTGCCGCGGAACACGGCGCTGATGACATCGGCAGCGCCCGCCACCGCGAGCCAGAACAACGTCAGGATGAAGGAGCCAAGGGAGAATCCCGCAACGGTGATCGCGGCGCCCCACACCGCCACCGAGATCAGCACGGCGACGCCGCGGCGGCGGACCTTGGAGACCCAGCCGGTGGTCAGTGCCCCGATCAGGGCCCCGGCCGAGGGGGCCGCGTAGAGCAGCCCGAGCCCGAACGGCCCCAGCGCAAAGGTCCCATCGGCGAGGGCGGGGAAGACGGCGCGAGGCATGCCGAAGATCATCGCCACCAGGTCGATAATGAAGATCGACATCAGCACAGGCGTCCTGCGGGCGTAAGAGAGCCCCTCCCTGATCGCTGCAAGACCGAGCTGCGTAGTGCGTGGCTGCTCTCTATCCATGGACTCACCAGGACGCAGGGCAGGCATCCAGCGCAGGGCGACAAAGGCCGCCACGAACGTCATCGCATCGACAACGTAGATCCAGCCCACGTTCGCGAGAACCCCTATGAGCAGGCCTCCCAGAGCAGGGCCTGCGATGTGAGTCGTCTGATAGAGGACCTGTCGCAGCGCCATCGCGGCCGGCAACTGGTCTGAGGCCACCAGGGTGGGAATGGCGGAGCTGCGGGCCGGGCCGTCAATCGCGGTCACCGCAGAACCAACCGCCACGAGCGCATAGAGAGCACCCGGGCCGGGCGACCCCCACAGCGACAGAGCCGCCAGCGCGGCGGAGTCGGCTATCAACAGCAGCTGGGCTCCGGCCATGATCTTGCGCCGGTCGAAGGTGTCCACCAGTGGGCCGCCCACGATCGAGACGAGGATGAGCGGCACCACCTCGGCCAGGCCGACCAGCCCCACCGCGGCGGTTGACTTGGTGAGCGCAAATATCTGAAAGGCCACAGCAACTGTGCGCATGTGGGTGCCGATCAGCGACACGACCTGGCCCAGCCACAGCGCTCTGTAGGGGACCGAGTCCCTGAGTGGAGAGATGTCGATGGCGATGGCGCGGGCCCGGCTGAGTCCCGCTCGCGCCGGCCTCAACTTCTCATCTACCCTCCCAGGTGGCTCCCATGATCCAGGGAAGCTAAACGGGGGCCGGGGTCAAGTCGAACTAGCTCGAATCACCTCGAGGCTGGTCGGGGCCGCCGTGTTGGATCGAACGCCCCCTTTACCTCGCCGCCCTCAGCCTCGAGCGTCGCTCGGGAAGGAGCAGACAGCTGTCGCCGAACTCGTGCCATAGGTACCCGGCGGCGCGGGCGCTGGCGTACGCCTGCCTCACCAGGCGGGCGCCGGCGACCGCCTCCAGCAGGAGCAAGTGAGAGGCGCCGGGTGGATGCCATCCGCTGATGATCCCGTCGATTGCGCGTGCGGGTCGGGTCGGGCCCAGGACGAGCTCGGTCGAACCCTCTCCTGCCGTGACCGAGCCATCCGGGCGCGCGACCGTCTCGAGAGCGCGCGTGACGGTGGTTCCCACCGCTATCACTCTGCCCCCAGAACGGCGAGTGTGGTTGACGAGCCCTGCAGTTTGCTCGGGCACTCGGAAGCGCTCGGCCGCCGGCAGCTCCTTCGCCTCGAGCGAGGACACGCCCGCATGCAGCAGCACCGGAGCGAGGACGATTCCCTTGGCAATGAGCTCGGTCACGAGTTCGTTGGTAAACGGGCGCCCTGCTCCTGGCATCTCGGCACTGCCGGCCTCGCGAGCAAAGACCGTCTGGTAAGCGGCGAGGTCCCAGCGGCCCTTCGCATACCCGTAGGTGATCGGGCGGCCATGGCGGGCGAGGTAATCCTCCACCGAACTGCCGGTTGAGATCTTCGCTTGCCACAACCGGACTCCGCCGGGCACTCTGGGATCGGTGCGCGGCGACAGGAGCGTCAGCGCGACTCCTCCAGGAAGGCCGATCAACTCGCCCACCTCGCCGTCGAGGATCGGACCGGTGCTGTCGCTTGCTCGCAGCTCGACCACCCACGTCTGGTCGTCGGAGGGAGTTGAAAAGTGAACGACCACGGCAGAGTCGCCTCGCCGAGTTCCTTCGACCGCCGCCGCCAAGGAGGCGGATGTGTTTACCACGACGAGGTCTCCAGGACGAAGGAAGTGGCTCAAGTCCCGAAAGTGCGCATGATGAAACCCGCCGGGCTCCGCCACCAGAAGGCGGACACCGTCTCGCTCGAGGCCACGTTCCTCGGGCGGCTCGGTCGCAGAAAGCTCCGGCGGCGTCTCGAGCGTTGTGCTCGGGGCGACGAGCGTCTTCATCGCACTGAGCCCTGGGCGACGAGCGAGTCGGAGCTGCGATAGCGGCCGCTGGGCGGCCTCTGTTCGATGAGGCGGAGCAGGGCGGGCACGACGGTATGTGGCTCGGGTCGGTCCGAGATGTCCTCGTAAGGGAACGCTTGCTGCTGCATGGTGGTGCGCATGTCGCCGGGATCGAACGCGTAGACGGCCAGCGCGGGTTGCTCGGCCGCGAGCACCGCGGTGAGCTGATCGAGAGCCGCCTTGGAGGAGCCGTAGCCGCCCCAGCCCGGGTATGCCTCCACGGCCGCATCGGAACTGACGTTGACGACTGCACCTCCGGCCGCGACGAGCTCTGGAAGAACGAGCTGCACGATCGCGAGAGGGGCCAGAGCGTTGATCCGGTACACATGTTCGAGCTCGTCCAGAGGATAGGCATCGAGTTGCGGCTGGGGGCTTGGCCCTAGCTCGCTGGCGTTGTTGAGGAGGAGGTCGAGACGGCCCAGGCCGCGGATGACTTGCGCGAGCTCCTCCCGATGGGCAGGATCGGCAACGTCTCCCGCGAAGGCGGATATCCTGCCTGCGCCACGACACGCTCGAGCCACGCTCTGCAAGGTGTCGTCGTTGCGGGCGTCGACGACCAGATCCCAGTCATTGTTTGAGAGCTCTTCGGCCACGGCCCGGCCAAATCCGCGTGAGGCGCCGGTGATCAGTGCGACGGCCATGTTTCCTCCATTCGAAAGCAATCTGCTGGACTTCCACAGCGACGGTTGCTATTCTAGAAGTTGAAGTCAACTTTAAGTCAAGCCTCTAGAAAGAGGTGAGAGTTTCATGGCTGCTAACGTACTCACCGTCGGCGAAGTCGCTCGGCGCAGCGGCTTCGCCGCCTCGGCCCTCCGTTACTACGAGGGGGCCGGGTTGATCGAAGCAGAGCGCAGCGAGGGCGGCCAGCGTCGCTTCGAGCGCAGCGTGCTGCGGCGGCTGGCCTTCATTCGCGCCGCCCGACATGTCGGGCTCAGCCTCGACGAGATCCGTGACCTGCTGGCCCAGCTCCCGGCTGCGAGAACCCCTACGCGGGCCGACTGGACCCGGATCTCGCGGCAGTGGCGCCAGCGGCTCGACCGCGAGATCGATGCGTTGGTTGCGTTGAGGGACGGGCTCGACTCCTGCATCGGGTGCGGTTGCCTGTCACTGCAGCGATGCCGCATGTCGAACCCGAACGACGTGGCCGCCGCCTGGGGCCCCGGGGCCGTCTACCTGCCCAGGCGGCTGCGGGAGCCGGTGGAGGAGAGTGTCTGAAGCACGCCATCCGCAGCGCGCCTCAGGGGCCCAAAAACCTCATTCACCGGCCTTGCCGACCGGCAAACTTGCGAGTAGCCACGCTTGGAAGCCGCCGATTACATCCGTGGCGCGCCAGAACCCGAGCTGTTGCAAGCGACGGGCTGCCAGGCTCGAGGAGTACCCCTCGCGGCAGATGAGCACGATGTGATCATCGAAGCCCCCGATTGCAGGGTTCTGATATCCGGAATTCGGGTCAACGCGCCACTCGAGGACACTGAGGGGCAAGTT
>JACDAL010000176.1 GCA_013695465.1 Actinomycetota bacterium
ACCACCTCAGCGTGGCGCCCGAGGCAGGCACTCCCCGCTGCGCCCGGATCTTTTGGTGTTTGCTCGCCACCCACTCGAACTCCTCCCTTACTCCTCGAGGATCTCCCGACAGCCCCCCCTCGTGCTCGAAGCGGGCAACCAGAGGCCTGTGAACGGTGGCCAGCGATGCCTTCTGCGACAACCTGATCCACATGTCCCAGTCGGCCATGTTGCTCAGCCTGGTGTCGAAACCACCGATTGAGCGCGCCAGCTCCGACCGAACGAGTATTCCCGAGGCCCCTCCCGCGTTGAGGTTGTAGGCGAGAAGGTTTTGTAGCTCGGACTCGGGAGCAGGCGGCGTTACCGCCAGCACACGCAAGCCCTCGTCGACATTGACCGAACCCGTGCACACCCAGCCGGCATCGCCGTGGCGCCTCGCCGCCTCGAGTTGGGTCACGAGCTTGTGGGGAGCCCACAAGTCGTCGTCGTCCAAGAACGCTACCCACTCGGCTCGCGCCTCCAGAAGACCCCTGTTGCGCGCCGCCGCCACGCCCTTAGAGACTTCGTGACGGACGAGCCGGACTCTGTCGTCCCCGATCTCCGCGACCAGGCCCGGGGTGTCCTCCGTGCCCCCGTCATCGACGACGACCACTTCAAGAGTGACATCGCGCTGTGCCAGGACGGTGCCGAGGGATCGTTTGAGGAAGTGAAGCCGATTGTGGGTGGGAATGACAACCGTGACGGCCGGCCTATTCTCTCTTCCCTCGTCGAAGCCGGCGTTCACCGCACGCTCCACCCAAGAAGGGTCGGCAAGTAGGCCACATCATCGAGATGACCCCTCACTCACCCTCAGCCTGACCGGCGCCTACTGCATGCTCCATCGATGGGGTGGACGCAGAACCGCAACCTCGTGGTCACCACCGCTTACCTCCAGCGCAAAGGCCTGCCACAGATAATCGTACGTCTGCTCCCAGCTGGTGTCGAAGATCCCCACGTCCAGCAGGTAGATTCCTCCTGTTAGATCCAGCCGATCGAGATGCAGCCGAATCCTCCCCGGCCCATGGAGGCGACCAACGGAGCGCCCATCGGCTCCGGTATGGATATCGAAGCAGCGGACGCCGTCCCGTTCAGCATGCGCGCTTACGCCAAAGATGGCGTCGGGAACCTCCTCATGAGCGATGAAGTCGATCTCCACGGTGAGAGGGTTCCCCGGGGTGATGCGGCTGGTCTCCCTCTCTCGATGATCGAACAGCCTCACACCTGTGATCTCCACCTCCCCGGAACCGTGTCGCACGCCGCCCGACGTCACCGGCTCACGGGAAGGCGCATCTTCACTCAGCGCTTGTCGATAGTGGTCCGCCACTTCGTCCGTCTTACCAATATCCATTACCCTTCCGCGCGATAGCCACAGCGTACGGGTGCAGAGGCGGCGAATCTGATCGAGGTCGTGTGAGGCAACCACAACTGTGACGCCGGAAGCCTGCAAGCCTTCCAGATGGGAGAAGCACTTCTCCTGGAAGCGCATGTCGCCCACCGCCAGCACCTCGTCGACGAGGAGGATCTCCGGATCCACGTGGACTGCAACGGCAAACGCGAGACGCAGACGCATTCCGTCGCTGAAGGTGCGCAGCGGCTGCTCCATGTGGTCTTCGAGCTCGGCAAAGGCGGCAATCTGGAGCAGCCGACGCTGTGCCTCGGCACGTCTCAGGCCCGCCAGGATGGCGCCGGTCAGAGCGTTTTCCTCACCCGAGAGCAGGGGATGCATGCTCTCGCCCAGGGTCAAGAGTCCGCTTACAGTGCGGCTAATGTGCACCGACCCTCGAGTGGGCCGCGTGATTCCGGCCAAAAGTCGCAGCAGAGTCGATTTGCCGCTCGCGTTCTTTCCGATGACACCGAGCGTCTCGCCCCTCGCCACCGCGAACGAGACATCTCTAAGAGCCCAGTGGTCGACGCGCGGACCTCGGTTCTTGAGCGTCCTGAGCTTTCTCGGCATGCCCGAGGCTGCGTAGCGATAACGCTTCGAGACGCCCAGCACCTCGATCTCGTTCATAACTCGTCCACAAAGGATGGGCTCGCCCACCGATAGATGAGATAGCCGACAGCAAGGATCGCCATACCTACCGTCGTCAGGACCAGAAACGGTACCGTCGCAGGCGCGTGGCCGGCGATCAGGATGTCTCGGTAAGCGCTCAGAAGGTGAGCCATGGGGTTGAGATCGAGCACGAGGCGATACCGGTCGGGCACCGATTGGGCGTCGTAGAAGACGGGCGTCAAATAGAAGCCGAGGAGCATGACGACGTCCACCAACAGTCGCACGTCGCGCAGGTAGACATTGGCCGCGCAGAGGGCCAAACCGAATCCCAGAGTGAACAGGAGCTGAACCACGAGGATCACAGGCAGAAGGAGGGAAGTAAGGGGGATGCCGTCTCCCAGCAACAGGAACACGGCGAGAACCGGCAGCGCAGCCGCGTAGTCGAGGCCGTCAGTGAGCACGCTGACAATCGGTACGGCCGACCGGGGGACGCCGGGCCGGATCAGAAGATCGCGCCGATCGATCACACTCGAGGTCGCCGAAGCTATTCCAGTGGCAAACCACGACCAGGCGATGATCCCGGTGAAGGCAAACACGGCGTAGTTCTCGATTCCGAGAGGGAGGATGCGAGTGAACAAGAACGCCAGCACCAGCAAACGCGCGAGCGGATAGCCCATCGCCCACAACCATCCAAAGATCGTTCGTCGATACCGGAGGCGGAACTCCCGCCCCACCAGGTGGGTCACGAGATCCCAGGAATAGCGGTAGTTGCTTGCTCTGCTGGTGGAGAAGTCTCCGGCTTCGTAGGTAACGCTCATCGTCGTCCGCTCCAGAAAGGTCATGGATGCACCAATGGATTTCAGCAATGTATTGCACTGGACGGCAGTAGTGTGAGTCCACACCGGGATGGCGGTTGGGGGTGTCGAGGTCGCCGGTGTTCTGAGCCTGAGGATCAAGGTCGCGCAAGGGACCCGGCCCGATCGGGTGACGTACGCGCTACGGACTATCTGATGCGACGGAGGCCCGGCTGAGCCGGGGGGCTGGTACAAAGGGAGCCCTGCAAGTCAGATCGGGGGACGTGAGAGGAAGGGTTGTGGAGGGGCCTAGCAAGAGCGAAGAGATCCCTGGAGCTTCGGTCGAGCCGGATCACGAACAGGAAAGCCGGCAGCTCGATGATGCAATCCCCGAGCCCTTCGCAGAAGGCACGGAGACCTTCAGCTCGTCCCTCGGGCCGGGAGGCGATCGCGGCTACCGTCCGGCGAAGGTTATCGAAGTCAACATCGACCGTCCCCTGGCCGCCCTCAAGGGCTTGGACGGGTACGAGTTCGTCCAGCTAATCGTGCGTCTTCATGGCGTCCCTCTTGGGACGGTGCGAGTTCCCATAAGGAATGGCAATTGTGATGCGCACACCATGGCGGACGCCATCGTGAAGAACTTGGGCTCCCGGGTCGTGATACACCTGATTGAGGACCTGCTGGCCATCGGAATACAGCCCGGCTCAAGCGATCCACAGACCCTCCTATCAACCCAGCACTCCGAGCAGAAGCGGGCGCTGCCCTCGATGACGGTGGCGGTATGCACCCGGGACCGCGAGGAGCGGCTCATGGATTGTCTCGCCTCTATCGACAACCTCAACTATCCGGGATCTCTGGAGGTAATCGTCGTAGATAACGCTCCGGCCCGCGGCGACACGGCAGCCCTGATCCGCGCCGGCTGGCCTCATTTTCGCTATGTGCGCGAGGATCGTCCGGGACTCGACTGGGCGCGCAACCGCGCCATCGAGGAGTCCCGATCTGAAGTGGTCGCCTTCACCGACGACGACGTCATCGTCGATCCTGGTTGGGCAAGCTCGTTAGGCCGGGCTTTCTCAGAAGATGCCTCGCTGGCAGCGGTAACGGGACTCGTTGTCCCCTTCGAGCTTCGCACCAAGGCCCAGGCCATCTTCGAGTCGTACGGGGGATTCACCAAAGGCTTCGTTCGTCGTTGGTACCGAGCCGGTCCCGGCTCCTCAGCGCACATCGGCTCGGGTAGGTACGGCACCGGCGCCAACATGGCGTTCAGACGCTCGGTCTTCGGTGACATAGGCGCTTTTGATCCTGCCTTGGATGTTGGGACGGTAACCAACGGCGGAGGCGATCTGGAGATGTTCTTTCGGATCCTCCAAGAAGGCTATGCCCTGAGCTATGAACCCTCCGCCATGGTGCGCCATCGGCATCGCCCCGACTACCAGTCACTTCGCACGCAGATAACCAACAATGGAGTCGGCTCCTACGCTGCCTTTGTTCGGAGTGGACTTGCCTACCCCGCCCAGCGACGAAAGATCGCTCTCTTCGGGTTGGCTTGGCTGGGCCAATGGAGCCTGCGCCGTTTGGCAAAATCATTCATGCGCCCGAGCCGTTTTCCCCGTGACCTCATAGTTGCGGAGCTCAAAGGCTCGCTGGTGGGCCTGGCTCGCTATCCGGCAGCGCGGCGACGCGCACAAGAGATCTCAGGCAAACACGGCGGCGCGCTTCCTGCACTGCAAAACCGCGACCGCTCGAAGCGACGAACCCTTGGAGGGACAGCTGTCCATGCCGTGGACGCGCAGACGCCGCTCGGAGATCTTACCGACGTAACGGGTCACGAGCGAACACGCGCCTACGTGCAATGTGGGCCCCGGCTTCTCGGAGCAGTCGAGATCCCCAACCTCGGAGATCCGATAAGCGCGGCCCAGCTCCGTGCTGCAGTCGCCGGCGAGCTCTGCTCCGATCTGCTCGGAGTACTCTTCAACCTCGACCGACCATTCGTGTGGGGCGGGATTCTGCACGCACTCAAGGAGCAACTCGCGCCAAGCGGCGCCGAGCAGCCCGCCGAGCAACTCCTCGGCCCCCATGTTTCTGCGTCGATAGTCGTAGCGACGCTGGACCGGCCCAACGACCTGCGCACATGCATCGAGAGCCTGCGCGCTCAAAAGACCGCACGCCGCGTCGACATCGTGGTCGTCGACAACAACCCTGCCTCGGGCGAGACTGCGAAAGTTGTCACGGAGTTCCCGGACGTGATCCTGGTTAGGGAGGAGCGTCGCGGGCTCTCATACGCACGCAACGCCGGCATACGGGCGTCCGCAGGCGACATCATCGTTATGACGGATGACGACGCGAACGCTCCGGAAGACTGGCTTGAGAAGCTTCTTGCCCCTTTCGCGCGCCCTGATGTCGCGTCAGTCACGGGAAACGTGCTGCCCCTCGAGCTCAGCACCGCAAGCCAGAGGCTATTCGAGTCTTACGGGGGCCTGGGCCGTGGCTTCGAGGTCAAGGAGGTCGATGATCGCTGGCTCGAGACCTCGAGGCTTGCCGCACCGACGTGGCGTCTAGGGGCCACCGCAAATGCAGCCTTTCGAGCCTCGGTGTTCAAGGACCAGGACATAGGGCTTATGCACGAGGCGCTCGGCGCCGGGATGCCCGCGGCAGTGGGAGAGGACACTTACCTCTTCTATAAGATTCTGAAGGCAGGCCACACTCTTGTATACGAGCCAAGCGCATATCTATGGCATCGACACCGCCCAGACATGGCGTCGTTTCGCAGCCAGATCTACGGCTACAGCAAGGGCCACGTCGCATATCATCTCACCACACTCGTGCAGGATCGGGATCTGCGAGCACTCCCCTACCTTCTCCTGCGATTGCCCATGGGTCACATCCGCAGCTCCGCCCGATGGCTCAAGGGGGACAGGACCTACCCTCTCTCCTTGTCCTTGCTCGAGTTGCGCGGGCAGTTGCTGGGCCCGGCGGCTTTCGTACAGTCCCGCCACAGGGTGCGGCGAAATAGGTCGGCTGCGCAAACGGCCACTAGTCCAGGAGAACAAGAATGCGAAGAGGCTTGAGCAAAGCAAAGCACGCATTTTCCCGGTTGAGCCTTGGCGCCGTCGGACATCCCGCCAAGGATGGACCCACAAACTCTGCATCTTCTCAAACGGTCTGGGAGGATAATCTCGATGATGAGGTCGGCTTCTGGAATCGCTACCTCTCGACCTCGGGACTCGAGTGGCCGGAGGAGTTTCAGATGAGGCTCGATCCAAACTCCGTCGTCACCGACGACCTGGTCGGCAGGCACCTAAGGTGGCTGGCCTCGACCGAGGTTTCTATCCTGGATGTTGGAGCAGGCCCGCTGACGATCATTAACAAGACCTTCCCGGGAAAAACACTCACGATCACCGCCACAGATCCCCTAGCGGACGAGTATGCGGCCTTCTGGCCGGCGCTGGCATCTCTCCTCCGGTCCGAACCGTGAAATGGGAAGGAGAGCAACTCTTGACAATGTTCGAGCCCGAGACCTTCGATCTCACCTTCGCACGCAACGCGCTCGATCACAGTTACGAACCCATTCGTGTGATTCGCAACATGATCGGGCTGGTCAAGACAGGAGCTTCGTCCTTCTGAAACATGCCGAAACGAGGCGTCGACGGTGGGATACGAAGGGCTCCATCGCTGGAACTTCGACAACGACGATGGCGACTTGATTGTGTGGAGCCCAGACACGCGACACAGCGTTCGCTCGAGTTTCGGTGACTTAGTCCAGGTGAAAGTCAGCTATGATGGTGAGTGGATCAACTGCGCTCTGTCAAAGACCAAGTCGGCCCTTGGATAACCCTCTCAGGCCGGCCGGGCAACTCCGCTGCTCGAGACCTCCCTGCCCATCTCAAGTGCCTGTTTCCGGTCGGGCAGGCGGTGACGGAATGGGGTTTCCACCGGCTCACAGATGAACGTCTGCGCGAACGGTTCTGGATATCGCCGAATCACCCTGAAACCTGCGGTAGTGACTAAGGCCGCAAGGCAGCTCGGCGTAAGACCCCAGAACCAGTTGCCGTAACCCTCGTCCGGACGAAACTCCGTAGCTATACCTAGCTGACCGGAGACGCCCAAAGTCTCCAAGTTCCATAGCTTCGCAGCCCTCCGATCGAGCTGCGGGTAGAACACTCCAACATTGGGAAGGCCCTTGATCTCAGGGATCGTCGAGGTTCTGAGGATGAGAGTCTCCGCACATATCAGTCGCAGCGCGCTTAGGAGATCAAAGGGGCTCGGGTGATGGTAGAGAACCCCGGCGCACAGCACGGTTTCGACGCGCCCAACTCGTTCGATCGTCGCCGTGTCGATGACATCCCCAAGGATAAACTCGATCTTCGAATCCCGAGCCGCTTTCTCCTGATCGAACTCAGGAGTCGGCCCGAAAACATCCACGGCTTTCACCGAGGTGGCGCCGGCCTCTTCAGCCATGAACGAGTACGCACCGTTGACGCCCCACATGCATCCGATGTCGGCAAAGCTCTTGCCGGCCGCATGCTTATTGACGTACTCAGGAAGCCGATTGTAATTACCGATATCGGATCCGCGCCGAGTCCACCTCGCGCGCCAGGCGCGGACACCCGGCTCGGTCTTGAGTAAACGCACCTTCCAGCGATAGAACACTCACTGTTCCCTTCGTCGTCTGAGCAAAGCAGATCTGCCTACAGATTCTCTTGACTGTCCGGGTCTGTCTCAGCAGGTTTGGGAAGGCTGGATTCCGCTGTAGCTTGATTCCGGGTCGACTCGGAAACAGCTTCCGCGTAGATGCGTTCGTAGCTCTGCACCACGATGTCCCAGTTGTGATGGATTCTCACGAAGTCGTGACCGGCCCGTCCCACCTCACGCGCGTATTTCTGGTCGCGAAGAACCTGCACCACCTTCTCCGAAATCCCCAGCGCATCGGACGCCACCAAGAGGTGGCGCCCCGGTTCTGCGTCGATGCCTTGCAGGGCAAGGGGGGTGGTAACGCAGGGGAGACTGTTTGCCATCGCCTCCAACAGCTTGTTTCTGATGCCCGTGCCGTTGATCATCGGACACACGGCGACCGAGCTGCGACT
>JACDAL010000005.1 GCA_013695465.1 Actinomycetota bacterium
TCGTAAGCCGCGTCTCTAAGGCTGCTCTCGTCCCGCTTCGATCGCTCGAAGACCGCTTCAGTTGCGCTCGTCATCTTCTTCTCGAGCTCGTCGTTGACATGGGCAAGCTCCCAACGAAACTCCTGGATGCTCTGAACCCATTCGAGGTAGGACACGCATACGCCTCCGGCGTTGGCGAGGATGTCCGGTACAACCGTGATGCCGCGTTCCAAGAGCTCTTGGTCGGCGACGGGCGTCACCGGCGCGTTGGCGGCTTCGACGATCATCCGCGTGCTCAATTTGGAGGCATTGCCGCTGTGGATCACGCCCTGGATGGCGGCCGGGATGAGGATGTCGCAGTCGAGGGTCAACAGCTCCTCGTTACTCACCTCGCCGGCCTGAGGATAGCCGTGCAGCTCGCCGTTACTCTGATAGTGATCTCTCACCGCGTCGAGGTCGAGTGCGTCCGTTGAATGAATGCCCCCCTTGACGTCAGAAACGGCAATGACGCGCGCTCCCTGCTCCACGGCCAAGACGGCGGTCCAGTAGCCGACGTTGCCAAAGCCTTGCACGACCACGCGCGCACCTTCGAAGTCGATTCCCTTCCGCCCTGCGGACAGCGCGGCACAGATGACTACGCCGCGTCCGGTCGCCTCTTCGCGTCCCGGAGAGCCGCCCAGCTCGACCGGCTTGCCGGTGACGATGCCGGGGCTGTAGCCGTACTTCTGTCCGTACGCGTCCATCATCCACGCCATCGCCTGGGCATTGGTTCCCATGTCGGGAGCCGGGATGTCGCGGTGTACGCCGATGATGTAGGAGATCATGGTCGTGAACCTGCGCGTGAGTCTTTCGAGCTCGCCCTGCGACAACGCCGTGGGGTCGCACCGGATGCCACCTTTTGCTCCACCGAAAGGAACATCGATCAGTGCGTTCTTCCACGTCATCAGCGCGGCCAGCGCGCGCACCTCGTCGAGATCGGCGCTCTCGTGATAACGTATGCCGCCCTTGTAGGGGCCGCGTGCGCCGTTGTGCTGAATGCGGTAGCCGCGAAAGACGGTCATGCCTCCGTCGTCTCTTCGCAGCGGAATCTGCACTGCAAGCTCGCGATAGGTGCTGGCGAGCACCTCCCGCATCTCCTCGCGCAACCCCAGGCGATCGGCGGAGCAATGAAAGAAATAGGTGGCGGCTTCGAACGGCGTCATGTCGTCGGTCGGTCGCTGCGGCGCGGGGGCCGCGCCCATGTCCTTGACGGCAGCCGCTGCGGGCTTCTCGCTCACGAGGCCTCCATTGACTCGATGGGGTCATTTCCCTAGGAGTCTATGGGAAGCGAACGGAGTCAGCTCTGGGAGCTCGAATCCTCGAAGTCAGACAACAGCGAGCGGGCCTCCGTGGCCAGCACGAGGTGGCCCTTGCGCTCGAAGCAACTCAGCGCACGCCTCAAAGCTTCCTCTGACTTGTATCGAGCACCGGAGAGGCGGAAGACCTCAGCGGCGGACATCAACAGATCGCCTGTCTGCACCGGGTTCTCGTGGCGCTCTCCCAGCTCGAGCGCTTCCTCGGCGAGTGTGGTCGCCTGCTCGAAGTCTCCCCTCGTCGCGAGCACCTTGGCGCGCGCTCCCCGCAACGCGCTCTGCGAATCGACGTCGTCGGGGGCCGCGGCACTCTCACTTATGGCGGTGAGCTCGAGAGCTTCGTCAAATCGTCCCTGCCGGTACACCGCCTCGGCGAGGAAGGCGGCGCCTGTGGAGAAGTATGCGGTCTCCCCCATCGCCTCCAACGCTTCCAAACCTCCGCGCAACAATTCCTCGGCTGCGGCGGGATGGCCGGCCCACAGCTCCACCGCCCCGGCGACCATGGAGGTATTCGCCCACTCTAGGTTCTGCCCGAGCTCGAGCGCGGCCGTCCTGCCCTCGGCAACGCTGCGGCGTGCCTCAGAGTGCAGCCCCAACATGCCCAGCGAGGTCCCGCTTGCTATCAGCGCTCTGGCTCGCAGTCCTCGGCGCTCCGGGAAATCTTCCATGAGCTGGTCACAGCGGGCGATCGTCTCT
>JACDAL010000019.1 GCA_013695465.1 Actinomycetota bacterium
CTCAACGCAAGGTCGGCTCCCTACTGCAAGCACTGCGGGATCTCTACTGATAGGTGATGAGATCGGGCCGCGGCTTGATCCCGAGCACCTCTGCGGGTGAAAACATGTTGATGTCTTCGTCGTAGAAAAGCTTGAAGCCGTTGTAGAAGCCTTTGCGCTCGGTCTTTAGCACGTCGTACTTGCTGAGTTTCGCCGCTCTGCCGCCGAAGCCGTCGATATGGAAGGTAAAGGCAAGTCGCGGATGCGCCTTGATCCGATAGCGCTCTCTGACCATTCCCGTGGCGAAGGCATGGACGGCGAGAAGCTTCTGCGGGAGATGGTGCTTCTTGGAGAGCTCTGCCAGCCACGCCGACACCTCATTGATTTCTGCGGCGGTGGTGTGACCCGTAGTTTCCGCCGGAGTCTCTCCTGCACCCCATCTCCACTCCGAGTCCAGTGCAAGCCCGACGTCCGGTTCCTTTAGAAACCGCTCGTACGGTTTCACCTCTTCCAAGAAGGTGTTGGTACCCGGCTGGACATCGAGGATGAGCAGGCCCTTGATCTTGCGCACGGCTGCGAGGTAACGGGAGATCGAGGCATGGTCCAAGGACAGGTTGTAATCGCCGTCGGGCCCGGGTGCGGCCGCGGCGACTGTCGCGATCAGCTCGAACGCAGGCAGTACCGGGCGGCCCTCGACCTTGTAGGGACTGCTCTGCTCGAGCAGTCGCGCAGAGGTTTTCTTCGGCCCCTGCTCCCCCAACACGCCCAGGACGTCGGTGCTCGGCGTGCCGTAGTACGCCACCACGCGGTAGTCGGGGAATAGCGTGCGCCCGCCCCGTGGGAGCTCGGGCCCGGCCGGCTTGTCTTTCTCCGGCTCTTCCTTTTTGGGTTCAGGCTCTTGAGGCACCGGAGTCTTTGTGGGATCTTCCGTCGGCTCCTCCCGGGAACCGGCGGGCTCGGCGGCCGAACTGCCCTCATCCCTCGAGCCTTGCGGCTCAGGTGTGCATGCCCCCGCCAGGAACAGAGTGGCCAGGAGCACGGCCGACGCCCTGGGGACGAAGCTCACAGCAACGAGGCTTGGTTTTCGGCCCTTGGCTCGGCCCGATCGGGGCCTTGGGCGGGGTGCTCGATCAATGCCACGACGCGGCTCGACATGAATCTCCCGGTGCGAATCACGATCCCGGTGCGAGTGAGCTCGCTGACCTCGACCACGCCCCGAGAGGTAGAGATCTCGACGCGACGGCCTGCCTTCGAGGCCGCGATGACGTAGGTCTTGGTCCCGTCGGAGACGTCGACGACGACCTCGACCGTGTCTCCCTTCACTTTGCCCCACCCTTTCAATCTCGACCCCCGCCTTCCGGGGGGCTGTGGCCCCGCCGGGCTCATCGGCCCCCATGCTGCCATGAATCTCAGTCCGGAACCGCCGCCCCTGGGGCATGTATCGTCGGAGACTCGGAAAAGGAGGCTGGGATGGCAGACGATTCCTTCGATGTGGTGATCCTCGGCGGCGGAAACGCTGGTTATGCCGCCGCCTTCCGGGCCAGTGGCCTCGGGATGTCGGTGGCCATGGTGACCAACGACAAGGTGGGGGGCACGTGCCTGCATCGGGGCTGTATACCGACCAAGGCGCTGCTTCATGCGGCCGACCTCATGGACGAGATTCGAAACGCTTCCGAGTTCGGGCTCTCGGTCGCAGAGCCCGAGTACGACTGGAGCAAGGTCCTTGCCTTCAAAGACTCGGTAGTCGACCGCATGTACCAGGGGCTGTCCGGACTGGTCAAGAAGAACAAGGTCGAGCTCGTCCAGGGGACCGGGCGTATCACCGACGAGCGCACCGTTGTCGTCGACACCTCGGAGGGAGACAGAACTCTGACCGCCGACGAAGGACTTGTGATTGCGTCGGGCTCGTATGCGCGCGAGCTCCCGTTCATCAAGGCCGACGGCGACAGGGTCTACAACTCGAGCCACGGGCTCACGGCAGAAGACGTTCCCGAATCGATCATCGTCGTCGGCGGCAACTACATAGGTCTTGAGTTCGCCAGCGTCTACAGATCCTTTGGAGCAGACGTTCAGGTCGTCGAGATGCTGGACAAGATCGCTCCCAACGAGGACTCCGATGTTTCCAAGACACTGACCAAACTGCTGGAAGAGCGCGGCATCAAGTTCCACGTCGGTGTCGAGGTCACGGGAGCCTCGAGCAGCGACTCGGGCGTGGAAGTTGAGCTAAAGAAGGCGGAGGGCAGCGAAACCTTGTCCGCCGAGCGGCTCATGGTGGCTGTGGGCCGCGGCCCCCGTACCGAAGACATCGGACTTGAAGACGCCGGAATCAAGTCCGAGCGCGGCTTCATCGTCACCGACCAGCTGTTCCAGACGAGCGTCGGTGGCGTGTTCGCCATTGGCGACGCCATCCACATTCCCGACGCCAACTGGCCGCACCCCCAGCTCGCGCATGTTGCGTTTCTGGAGGGAACAAAGGTTGCCGAGCACATCGCCGGCGAGGATGTCCTTCCGGTCGACTACAAGAACATCCCGCACGTCATCTATTGCCAACCCGAAGTCGCCTCAGTCGGGCTTACCGAGGACAAGGCCAAGGAGGTGGGCATGGATGTTGTCACCAAGCGCTACATGTTCACGCACAATGCGCGCGCCTTGATGCTGGGCGGCGGTGAAGGCTTCGTCAAAACCGTGGCTGAGAAGGATGGTGCGGTGGTTGGTGTACACATCGTGGGGCCGCGGGCCTCGGACATGATTACCGAAGCGCAGCTCGTAACATCGTGGGAGGCCTATCCATCCGAGCTGGCGGAGCT
>JACDAL010000030.1 GCA_013695465.1 Actinomycetota bacterium
AAGCGCTTGGCCCTGTCGAGAAGGCCGCGCACCTGACGGTTGGCGGGGCTGTAGAGCGTCTTGCGGCCCTCGGTGCGCGTCTCCACGAAGCCGCACCACGTCAGACACGCCATGTGCTCGGAGACCCTTGCCTGGGTCGCGCCGAGACGTCGGACGATCTCCATCTGGTGCAGCTCCCCTTCCTCGAGCAGTAGCTCGAGGATCCGCAGCCGGGTGGCGTCTCCAAGCGCCCGGAACAGCCGGGCAAGCAGCTCGGTATCTGCAAGCGGGATGGATTCGACCTCGATGATCGCAGGGCGTCCGGTCGGCATGCGTCCCTCCCTTGTTGTGTCACACGCTTTACCGTATTATCAGCTAAACCGAATTGTTTCGCAAGCTGGCCGATCCATTCGAATCAAGGGAGGCAGCCGTGCTCGAACACATCAAGCTCGAATCGCTTGCTGAGTCAGTTGCCGGAGCGATGCCAGCTCTCGATCCCACCGATGCCCTGATCGCGGTGCAGACCTATCGCCTGCTCATCCAGGGCGAGCCGGTACGCATCGACCAGGTGGCAGAAGAGGCCGACGTTTCGTTGGAGCGGGCGCAGCAGGTCCTGTCGTCTTGGCCGGGCGTGTTCTTCGACGAAGGGGACGTCGTCGTCGGCTTTTGGGGGCTGGCTCAGCCCGAGATGCCACACCGCTTCGACGTCGACGGCGAGACACTTTACACGTGGTGCGCGTGGGATGCCCTGTTCATCCCCGAGATCATCGGCCGGAGAGCTCTTGTTGAGTCGACGTCGCCCGGCACCGGCGAGAAGGTGTCGCTAACGGTCGACCCGGACGGCGTCAAGGAATACTCGCCCACATCAGCCGTCGTCTCATTCCTCGTTCCCGAGAGATCTTTCGATCACAACGTCATCCTGAACTTCTGCCACTACGTGCACTTCTTTACAAGCGAGGAAGCTGCGCAGGGATGGCTGGCAAAGCACGACGGGACGTTCCTGCTGTCGATCGAGGACGCGTTCGAACTCGGCCGGCTCACCAACCAGAGGATATTTGGGACCGTCCTGGCCTGAGGGCACTGTCGCCCGAGGGGTGTTTATGCCGCGCCAGCCCCTGGGTCGCTCATATCCATGTCGGGATCCTTGGAGCGCCACAAGCGCCCCGCGACGTAACCTCCGACACTCAGGACCGCTATCAAGCTCGCTATCAGGATGGTTCTTCCGTTGGCCGTGGCGATCCTCTCGATGCGCGTGGTGAAACGCTGCATCGTTCCAACGATCGGGTCGTCGGCCAGGGTCGCGATGGGCCCGAAAAGGATCCGCAGCCAGTAGTAGCTCAGATAGACGCCGGCGACGAGCAGAAGCACGCCTGATATCCGCTGCATACGCGGAAGGGCTCGGCGCATCGTCTTGACGAGCCGATCACGCACCCCGCCGGCAACAAGAGCGAGGGTCATCATCACCGCGCTCATCCCCGCGCCGTAGGCAGCAAGCACCGCGGTCGCGGCACCCGGTCCTCGCACGGCCAAAGAAGCCCCCACCACCGAAAGGAAGACGGGAAGCGTACATCCCAGCGACGCCACGGCGTACGCGACCCCGAACACATACATCGATGGCTCGCCTGTTCCCGATCGAGCGAGCGGACCCGCATGCAGGTAGAGGCCTATGTGTCGCCCCGACAGGATGATCAGGCCGACAATGGTGATCGCGACGCCGGTCACGGCCCCGGCCCACGGCACGGCCCGCACGATGCTGCCGAGCCCGTAGATGACAGGTGCTCCGACCACGATGAAGACCGATAGGAACCCCGCCGTCACCCGAGCTCCGGCTCTCAGGCTCGCGCCCATCCGGGAAGCTGCAGAGCCATGACCCGCCGTGTCGCTGCCTATGTAGAGCGACATCATCGCCGGGAGCAATGAGAATCCGCACGGGTTGAGGGTGGACAGCCCCCCGGCGATGAGTGCGAGACCTATCGGCAAAACCTTACCCCGTAAACGTGTTGGGAGCGATCACCGGAACGGGACAGTTAACCGTGAAGATTGACCCATTCGTGTCCGGCGTACCGGGAAACTCATCGAGGTCGCCACCGTCCCTCGCCGCGTGGACCTCGTCCTCCGTCGTCAGCACGCGCGGGTCCTTGCCCTTCTTCCACGCGTAGGTCATGTGATCCCAATAGGGGCTCCACTCCTCCGCCCCCGCCTCGGAGTCGAACACCGATGGTTGGAAACCCATTGGCCCGGGGCCCTTGAACCCGTTCATGAAGACATTAGTGCGACCGGTCGCCCTGGCGCGGGGGCTCTCCTGCAACGCAGGTGAGTGGGCTATCTGCATGCCCTGTGCCATCGGTTCCAACGAAGTGTCCGCAACGATGTAGCGCACACCGGGGAAGCATTCGTGCAGCTTGAACTTGACCGTGAGGTCCTGAGTGTTCGGCGGCTCAATGAGCTGGCCGCCGCCGAGATATTCGGTCAGGTCGCCGTCCACCGGCAACTCTGCGTTCGACCACTTCACGAGCGCTGCGTTGATGATCGCCTTGCTCGGCAACACCCTGACGTCGCCCTTTACCTCGGCTGCTCTGACGTCATCCACCGATGACAGGGATCGAGGCTCGCTCTTCCACTCCACGCGATTGATCCGCCACGCGGGCGTGTAGTCGCTTCGTCCCGGCTCACTCGACATCACCACGGGCTGCTCGGAGCCACCGCCCTCGAAGAAATAGGCCTCACCACTGAGTCCCGGTCGAGCTAGCCCTCCGATCTTGGGCGCGGAGACGAGGCCTTCCTTGCCCGCAAGCTCCTGATCTGAGGTGTCGGTTCGGATGAAGAATGCTTCTTTGCCGTCAACGACTGCCCGGTGAAGCCTGAACACGACGAAGCCGAAGGCCCCCTTCCACTCGCT
>JACDAL010000041.1 GCA_013695465.1 Actinomycetota bacterium
TCCCCTCGTTCTGGCCGCCGCGCAACTTCTTCTATGGGGGGTTGACGGGCATCGCTCCCGGGGACGTGGCGCTACTCAATCTCAGCATGCCGGGCAGGCTAAAGCTCTCTACCGGGGTATTTGTTCTCTTCGCGGACGACGAGTCATTTACGTTCATGAACCCTCAGGGACACATGTTCGCGGGATGGATAACATTCAGCTCCTATCGGAAGTCGGACGTGACTGTGGCGCAGGCACAGGTTCTGATCCGCGCCAACGATCCCATCTACGAGATCGGGATGATGCTGGGCGGGCACCGCAAAGAGGACAAGTTCTGGCACCAAACACTGACCAACCTGAGCCGCCACTTCGGGGCGCACGAAGAGGTCGAGACGCAAATTGTCTGCGTTGACAAGAAACGCCAGTGGAGCAAGGCCAAGAACGTGTGGCACAACGCCGCGATCCGCTCGGGAATCTACATGGCGGGGGCACCCTTCCGCTTGGTGGCGAAACCCTTCCGAGCCGACAAACAGCTCTGAGCTATGACGCGGTCGTCGTTGGGTCGGGCCCAAACGGGCTCACCGCGGCGATCGAGCTTGCCTCTGCCGGCCTCGCCGTGGTTGTGCTCGAGGCGGAGGAATCGATCGGAGGTGGTACCCGTTCGGCGGAGCTGACTTTGCCCGGGTTCGTCCATGACATTTGCTCTGCCGTGCACCCGCTGGGGGCCGCTTCGCCTGCGTTTCGGAAGCTGCCCCTGGAAAAGCACGGACTTTCCTGGATTCAGCCCGATCTCCCGTTGGCTCACGCGCTGGATGGGGGCCACGCCGTGGTGTTGCACCGGTCGCTCGACGAAACAGTTGCCGAGCTGGGCGACGATGGAGCTGCGTGGCGAAAGCTGTTTGGGCCGCTCTTGTCGGGCTTCGACGACATCGTCGCCTACCTACTGGGACCGCCCATCGCGGGCCGTGTGTCGCGGCCCCCGCCTGTGCGCGCGTTACCGGGGATGCTGCGCTTCGCGGTATCGGGATTGAGCTCGGTCACCGGTTTGTCCAAGCGCAGCTTCTCACTCGAAGGGGCCCCGGCGCTGCTCGGCGGGATGGCGGCTCACGCCATGCTTCCGCTCGACCGGTCACCAACCGCGGGGTTCGGACTGCTCATCGGGCTGCTGGGTCACGGCGTGGGCTGGCCGGTGGCCGCGGGCGGTTCCCAAAGCATCGCCGACGCCCTGGCCGCTCACCTCCGCTCACTCGGAGGTGAGATAAAGACCTCTCACCGAGTTCGTTCGATGAACGATCTCCCCAGAGCACGCGCGACACTGTTCAACCTCACGCCCCGTCGCCTGCTCGAGGTCGCCGGCAACAGCTTCCCAACGCGCTTTCGCAAGCTCTTGCAGCGCTTTCCTCTTGGGCCCGGCATCTTCAAAGTGGACTGGGCACTGAACGGTCCCGTGCCGTGGACCTCAGAAGCCTGCCGGCGCGCCGGAACCGTGCACCTCGGCGGAACGCTAGAAGAGCTGGCCGCAGCGGAGTCCGCGGTCGCCGCCGGACGACATCCCGAACGGCCCTATGTCCTCATCGTCCAGCAGAGCTTGTTCGATCCAGGACGCGCGCCTGCCGGCAAGCACACGCTGTGGGGCTACTGTCACGTTCCCAACGGCTCCGGTGTCGACATGACCGAGTCGATCGAGTCGCAGATCGAACGCTTCGCTCCCAGCTTCAGGGACCTGATCATTGCGCGCAACGTCATGGGACCGGCCGCAATGGAGGCGCACGACTCGAACTTCATAGGCGGAGATATAAGCGGCGGCCTCCAGGACCTGCGGCACATGTTTGTTCGCCCTTCGGCTCGCTGGAACCTTTACACGACTCCGAATGAAAGCATCTACATCTGCTCGTCGTCGACGCCGCCGGGAGGCGGTGTGCACGGGATGTGCGGATACCACGCAGCGGGGGCCGCGCTGAAAAGGTCTTTCGGGATAACCCAAAGCTAGAGAACGGCTTCCAAGAAGCGCTTGGTGCGCTCATGTTGAGCGTCCCTGATCATCTGGTCCGGAGGACCTTCCTCCAGAATCACACCATCGTCGAAGAAGCACATTCTGTCGGCAACCTCGCGTGCAAAGCCCATTTCGTGTGAGACGACCATCATCGTCATGCCTTCCTCGGCGAGCTTTTTCATGACGGCCAGCACCTCGCCGATGAGCTCGGGATCTAGCGCCGAGGTGGGTTCGTCGAACAGCATGATCTTCGGCCGCATGTTCAGGGCGCGAGCAATGGCCACGCGTTGCTTCTGCCCCCCCGAGAGGCGGATCGGGTACTGGTCGGCCTTTTCCGACAAGCCCACTTTGTCCAGCAGCTCCTTGCCCCGCTCGGTGGCCTCCTTCTTGGACTCGCCCCTGACCGTCACGGGGGCCTCGATGAGATTCTCCATCACGGTCAGGTGAGGGAAGAGATTGAACTCCTGGAAGACCATCCCCGCCTTCATCCGGATCTGCCGGATGGCGTCTCTCCGGGCTCGCGTGGGATGCCCGTACTCCAGGCGAGTACCGTCAACCTCGATGCAGCCTCCCGTGGGGTACTCGAGGAAGTTGAGGCACCGCAGCAGTGTGCTCTTGCCCGAGCCGGAGCGCCCAAAGATAACTACTACCTCTTTGGGCTTGACGTTGAGCGACACGTCCTTGAGGACCTGAAGCTCCCCGAAATGCTTCTCGAGGTTCTCGACCTTGATGATGTCAGTGGCCATGGACCTGCTCCCTGAAGTGACCCCTCGCAACTCGCCTCTCGAGCTTGTTTTGGAAGAATGTGAACACTCCAGTCAAGGCCCAGTAGACGAGCGCGGCGATCGCCAAGGTCTCAAAGGGATGGACCTCCGCCCTGCCTGTAGTTTGTGCTCGATTGAACAGCTCGGTTACCGAACCAGCGACACCGACGAGCGAGGAGTCCTTCAGCATGGCGATGAAATCGTTTCCCGTCGGAGGGATGATCACGCGCAGGGCTTGCGGCAACACGATGCGGCGCGTGGTCTGTCGGGGAGACATTGCCAAAGCGTGGGCCGCCTCGACTTGGCCGTGCCCGATCGACTGGATGCCTGAGCGGAAGATCTCTGTCATGTAAGCACCGTAGTTAAGGCCTAGCGCGAGGATACCGGCGAAAATGATGTCGAGCACGAGTACGGGTTCTAGGAATCCCGGCACGCCGGGACGGAAGGCAAGCTGCGGAAACGCGTAATAGATGAAGAAGACCTGGACCAGCAGAGGCGTTCCACGGAAGAACGACACGTAGAAAGCGGAGATGCTGTTGAGTACGGCAGAACGGGACAGACGCCCGAGCGCACCAAGAAGCGCAAGCGGTATGGCCAAGGCCATACCGCCGAAACTCAAGATGAGCGTGTAGACAACGCCCCTACCTATGTAGGGAAACCAAAGCATCATGAAGTCGGTATCGAACTGGAAAAAGATGAATACACCTATGAGAACGACGGCAATAGCGGCGTAGGAGATAGTCTTTCTCCATTGGTAGGACAAACCGGGAGCACGGGCCTCCTTCGGCTTTCCCAACCCTCCCAGCGTTGCCCTAGCTTCGGCCACGGATCACCCCGAAGCTATTGCGCTCTTTTTCTGCGATAGATCGTTGCCGTCGTACCACTTCTTCGACAGCTCGCTGAGCGTCCCGTCCGCGTGCATCTCCTTGATGATGCTATTAACCTCTTTGACGAAGGCCTTGGGATCCTCGGGCGACTTCTTATCCATCGCGACTCCGAGCGGCTCCAGGAACAGAGCTTCGCCGATGACCTTGATGGGGGTATCCTCCTCGATCGCCAGCTGCAAGGTTGGAAGCGCCGAGATCACCGCATCGAGGCGGACCCCGTCGCCCAGAGCGAGGTCTTGGATCGCGGTGGAATCGGTATCGTAAGGCTCGACCTGCGGATCGCTTACGGCAGACTGGTACTTCTTACCGAGAATGACCAGCTTGTTCTCCAGATACAGCTCGTAACTGCAGGCCGCACAGACCCCGATCTTCTTGCCGTCGAGATCCGTCTTCTCGTCTTGAACGTCGGTGTTCTCCTGGTGGACGGCTACCGAGGCCGGCGTGTAGTAGTACACGGGGCTGAAATAGAGCACCTTCTGACGCTCGGGTGTAATCGTGACCGAGCCGACGCTAATGTCCCAGCGACCGCTCCAGCTCCCCGATGTGATGGCGTTGAACGACGGCGTGACGAACTCGACATCCACTCCAAGGCGCTTGGCGATCTCTTTGGTGACGTCGATGTCGAAGCCCTCGATCTCGCCGCTGGGCGCTCTCGACGACTGCGGGGGATACGCCGGATCGGTGGACGCAGTGAGGACGCCCTTTTCCTTGATCACCGCGAGGAGGTCGTTGCCCTCCTTGCCCGCGGTCCCACTGTCGCCGCCTCCGCCTCCGCTATCGCCGCCGCCCCCGGCGGTGGTCTCTCCTCCGCCGCAGGCCGCCGCAAACACGAGGAGCAACATCGATACCAATACCAGCATTCGCATTCGGCGCATCAGCAACTCCCCCATGGTTCTCTGGATGTCAGTCGACTTGCTTGCCCTGGAGTCTACCGGCTAGGGCGGGTAGCGTCTCCAACCATGGACGATCCGCTGCGCATCATCGGGGACGGAGTCCAATCGCCTGGCGGCGACATGGGCCTCCGCGGCAACGCCCTGGTCAAGTTGTTCTCCTGGCTCGTGCTCCTGCGGACCTTCGACGAACGAGCCGTCGCCCTGCAACGCCAGGGGCGGATCGGCACCTATCCCACTTTCTGGGGCGAGGAGGCGACCCAGGCAGGCCCGTTACTCGCCCTCCGGGACGAGGACTGGGTCTTTCCGTCCTACCGGCAGAACGCCATCGGGCTGCTGAGAGGCCTGCCGGCCTCGGTCCCGCTCGCCTACCGGCGAGGCTACGGCGGCAGCCACGGTTTCTGGAATCCTCGGCGGTATCGCGTCGCGCCCATGTGTGTCCCGATCGGCACCCACCTCCCTCACGCCGTCGGCCTGGCTTGGGCGGCCAAGCTGCGAGGCGAGGATCTCTGCTCCTTGGTGTGGTTCGGAGACGGCGCCACCTCCGAAGGAGACTTCCACGAGGCCATGAACTTCGCTTCGGTGTTCGCGGCCCCCGTGATCTTCTTCTGCGTCAACAATCAGTGGGCGATCTCGACCCCTTTCTCCCGCCAGAGCGGCACGGCGACCGTCGCCGAGAAGGCGGCCGCCTATGCCATGCCCGCCCTGCGGGTCGACGGCTTCGATCCCTTGGCGTGCTGGTGGGCCACTCGTGAGGCCGCTGAGCGGGCCCTCGCCGGAGGCGGCCCGACTCTCATCGAGGCGGTGACCTACCGTCTCGGCCCCCATGCGACCGCCGACGACCCAACCCTCTACCGGGACGAGTCCGAGGCTGCTCGCTATCGGTCGCTCGAGCCCGTGGGACGCATGGCCGCCTATCTCCGCCGGCAGGAGCTGTTGTCGGCCGAGCTGGAGGAAGAGATCAGGGCCGAGGCCCGGGCGGTCCTGGACCAGGCGGTGGCCGACATGGAGTCGATCCCCCAACCGGGGGCCGAGATCATGTTCGAGCACCTCTACGCGGCCCCGCCCCTCAACCGACGCTAATGGTGGTCGATCGCCCAAGGTGTGCGATCAGCCACTGTTCCGGTGGTTACACGCCCATGTTGGGCGATCCGCTACCTGAGCCCAGCTTGGCGCAGTGCCCTCTCGACCAGCTTCAGCGTCTCCCGCGGCCGCCGGTGACCGTCGTCCCAGGTGATGTAGAGGACTGACCACAGAGCGTGAGTAAGCGCGTTCATGCGAGCGAGGTCACGTTCGAATGAGGTTTTGTCGGCGTGATGAGTGCGGCTCTGCGCCTCGACGGCGACCCTGTACTGGGGCCAGGCAAAGTCCACTCGAGCCACGAAGCGGCCGTCACAGATGATTGGGTGCTGGCGCACCGGTTGCGGAAGCGAGGAGCTCCTGAACAGCCGGGCGAGCAGAGTCTCGAGCCGGCTTTCAGTCGGCGCACCCACTCTCTCGGAGAGGACGGCGTGGAGTCGGGCCGCGCCGCGAGGGCCGCGGCCCCCGTAGGCGGCGATGTATTTCACCAAGTCCCGCTCGCTCGTGCACCTGCGGCGCAGGGCCTCGTCCACCAGACCCTCGAGACCCTGTGGGTCCAAGGTTCCGGCTAAGTCGGCGATCGTGCGTTCAGCTCCCGTGACCCGGAGTCCTCGATGAGCCACGATCTCGCCTTCCATCCACGGCCTCACCCGGTGAACGAGCAGTTGTGCGGAGCGGAGATAGCGACTCGTCGACAGCTCGATCGGGCCCGGGCCGAAGCCCTCGAAGGCCCAAACGAACGCGGCCGAGCCGCCCGACAGGGCGCCCCCCTGGCCGGCCCACAACTCAGCCGCCTTCGCTCGTTGCCACCACGAGCGGGGAAAATCGGCGAGCGCGTAGATGGCCGGAAGCTCGATCCGCCACTCGCTCGAGGCCAAGCAGCCGTCTATCTGTCGACGGGACATGCCTTCAGCAAGGGCCTGGCGACGAGCGATGGCTCCCCATTGTCCGGCAGCAAGCCTTCTACAGGCTTGTGGAGACTTCATAGCTCTGCATAGAAGAGGTTCCGGGCGGGACCCGAAGTGGTGCGCGCCACAATTGGACACGAATCCATGAAATGGTGAATCGCCCAACTTGTGCATCTAGCCACCAAAACGGTGGTCACAAGCCCAACTTGTGCGATTGGCCACGGCCGCTGGAATGGCGCCGGCACCTGCTACGGTGGGGCTGACCTTTCGAGTGTTTACTCAGGAGTGATGACTTGCACGATTGGCGGCGGTTCGATGACTACGAGGACATCTACTACGACACCCTCGAGGGCATAGCCAAGATAACTATCAACCGCCCCGAGGTCCGCAACGCCTTTCGGCCCAAGACCCTCTTCGAGCTGGCGGCCGCGTTCGAGAGGGCGAGGGACGACAGCACGATCGGCGTGATCATCCTGACCGGAGAGGGGCCGGACGCGTTCTGCTCCGGCGGCGACCAGAAGGTCAGGGGCGACGACGGCTACAAGGACGAGCAAGGGGTGGGCCGGCTCAACGTCTTGGACCTCCAGATCCAGATGCGCCGCCTCCCCAAGCCGATCGTGGCCATGGTCGCCGGCTACGCCATCGGGGGCGGGCACGTGTTGCACCTTGTGTGCGATCTGACCATCGCCGCCGACAACGCCCGGTTCGGCCAGACCGGCCCCCTGGTCGGGTCCTTCGACGGAGGTTATGGAGCCGGACTTCTCGCGCGCACCGTGGGCCAGAAGAAGGCGCGCGAGATTTGGTTTTTGTGCCGGCAATACGACGCTCAACAAGCGCTCGACATGGGACTCATCAACACGGTGGTGCCGCTCGATCGCCTGGAGGATGAGACCGTCGAGTGGTGCCGGCGCATTCTAGAGATGAGCCCCTTGGCGCTGCGGCTCTTGAAGGCCGCCTTCAACGCCGAAAGCGATGGGCTCGCCGGCATACAGCAGCTC
Organism: Actinomycetota bacterium; assembly: GCA_013695465.1. GTDB lineage: Bacteria > Actinomycetota > CADDZG01 > CADDZG01 > WHSQ01 > JACDAL01. The sequence continues at coordinate 7,500 of JACDAL010000041.1, forward strand.
GCCGGTGATGCCACACTCCTCTATTACATGTCAGAGGAAGCTCAGGAGGGTCGCAACGCCTACGTGGAGAAGCGGCGGCCCAACTTCGAGCAGTTCCCCCGCCGGCCCTGAGCTTGCCGGCCCTGAGCCAGTGAACCTCTGGGTCGAGGCGGCCCGTCCCAAGACCCTGGTCGCAGCGGTGGCGCCGGTGCTGGTGGGGACTGCGGCCGCCGATCGCTTCCTTCCGTGGCGCTTCGGCCTCACCTTGGTGGTGGCGCTGGCGCTTCAGGTCGCGGTCAACTACGCCAACGACCTCTCGGATGCAGCCCGCGGCGTCGATGCGCTCCGGCACGGCCCCCGTCGCGCCGTCTCGTCCGGCTTGATCTCGCCGGGCTCGATGAAGCTCGGCATCGCCTGTGCCCTCGGCGTCGCTTGCGCCGCCGGGCTCGTGCTGGTGTTTCAGGTCGGGCCCGAGCTCGTGGGCTTGGGCGGCGCCAGCATCATCGCCGCCCTCGCCTACTCGGGCGGGCCTCGACCTTACGCCTCCGAAGGGCTCGGCGAGGTCTTCGTGTTCGTCTTCTTCGGACTCGTGGCCACCGCCGGCTCCGCCTACGTGCAGGAGGAGCAGATCACGATGGTGGCGCTGGCGGCCGCGGTTCCGATGGGGCTCCTGGCCAGCGCCATCCTGGTAGTCAACAACCTGCGCGACATCGACAGCGACGCAGCTGCGGGAAAGCGCACACTGGCCGTTCGCATCGGCGATCGGGCCACTCGAGGGCTCTACCGCCGGCTGGTGCTGGGGGCCTTCGCCCTGCTTCCCGTGGTGGCCGGAGCGGCACAGTCGATCGGCCCCCTCGTCGCCTTCGTCACGCTCCACCTGGGGCTCCGTGCTCTGCGACTGGGTGACGATGCGCTGGCTCAGACGGCTCGGCTCGAGCTCGTCTTCGCAATCCTGCTGGCCGCCGGACTCGGCCTCTCGACGTGAGCCGGGCCTTTCGCATCCCCCTCCGCACTCGTTTCCGGGGCCAGGAAGAGCGTCGGGGCCTGCTGCTCCACGGCCCCTGCGGATGGGGCGAGTTCTCGCCTTTCCCCGAGTACCCCCCGAAGGTGGCGCGTCGGTGGCTTCAGGCCGCTCACGAGGCAATCTCGACGCCGTGGCCGGAGCCAAAGCGACGCGCGATTTCGGTCAACGTCACCGTGCCGGCGGTCTCTGCCGAGCAGGCCCATGCCCTGGTGGCGTCGTCGGGCTGCGACACAGCGAAGGTCAAGGTAGCCGAAGGCGACGACGAAGCCCGGGTGGAGGCCGTCCGGGATGCGCTCGGGTCCTCGGGCAAGCTGCGCATCGACGCCAACGGCGCCTGGAGTGTGGAGGAGGCGAGGGCCGCGCTGGCGCGACTCGGCCGCTACGACCTCGAGTACGCCGAGCAGCCGGTCGCCTCGCTCGCCGAGATGGCGCGCTTACGGCGCATCGTGGACGTCCCTTTGGCGGCGGACGAGCCGGTGCGCACGGCCGCTGCTCCCGGCAGCCTGAAGCTGGCGGAGGCGGCCGATATCGTGGTGCTCAAGGTGCAGCCGCTGGGCGGAGTATGGGCCGCCCTCGAGGTCGCCGAGCAAAGCGGGTTGCCGGCCGTCGTATCGAGTGCGCTCGAGACCTCCGTAGGCATCTCGGCAGGGCTGGCGCTGGCGGCCGCTCTGCACGAGCTTCCTTACGCCTGCGGGCTCGCCACCGTCGCACTGCTTTCGGGCGACGTCGTGGCGAATCCCCTGTTGCCGCACAACGGCGTCATCGAGCTGCGCCGGCCCGAGGTCTCGGAGGATGCGCTGAGCCGCTGGGAGATCGAACCCGCGGCGTGGTTAAAACGCGTGCTTGCGGCCGAGGAGGCTTCCTGATCCCGTCTGCGGTCCTCGCCGGGGTCCTGGTCGACGAGTTACGCCGCGCCGGGCTGAAGCACGCGGTGTTGGCGCCGGGCTCGCGCTCCGCTCCCCTGGCCCTCGCTCTCCACACCGAGACCTGCATAACAGTCCACGTCGTGATCGACGAGCGTTCGGCCGCCTTCATGGCGCTGGGCATCGCTCGGGCCACACGGGCCCCCGCTCTCGTCCTCTGTACCTCGGGAACGGCGGCCGCCAACTTCCACCCCGCGGTGATCGAAGCCGATTACGCCCGGGTCCCGGTGCTCGTCGTGACCGCAGATAGGCCGGAGGAGCTGCGCGCTACCGGGGCCAACCAGACCATCGACCAGACCCGCCTATACGGGGGCGCGGTCCGCTTCTTCGCCGAGATAGACGCGCCCCACGACTCCTCTGGAGAAGAGGCGCCGCGCTGGCGTTCGGTCGTAGGCCAGGCGTATGCGGCCGCCGTCGGCTCACCCATGGGCCCGGTCCATCTCAACGTCGCCTTCCGGGAGCCTCTGGTCGAGCCGGGAGGCGAGCCCGCCGCTGTTGCCCTCGCAGGACGGCCGGAGGGGCGGGCTTGGACCGAGGCGGTGGTGGCCCCGCGACGCCCCTCTCCCGAACTCGCAGCCGGGCTCGCCGGGGAGATTGCCGCGGTCGAACGTGGCCTCATCATCGCCGGCGACTGCGATCTCGACCCGGGTCCGGTGGTGGAGCTGGCAGCCAAGTCGGGGTGGCCGCTACTGGCCGAACCGACCTCGGGCGCCCGCCGGGGACCGAATGCCATCACTACCTTCGACGCCCTCCTGCGCCACCAGCCCTTCGCCGGCACCCATCGGCCGGAGCTCGTCCTGCGCCTCGGCAAGCCCGGGCTCTCGCGCGCGCTGGCGGGGATGCTCTCCCCGGAGGTGCCGCAGGTGCTGGTCGAGCGCGACGGTGTCCGCCTCGATCCGGAGCGTGCCCTGAGCCGAATCATCGTCTCCGACGAGGCCCTGCTGTGCGAGGCGTTGTGCGAGCGGCTCGAGCTGCGAGAGGAATCCCCCTGGCTGAGGTCGTGGCGGGAAGCAGAGGAAGCGGCACGCGCCGCCGTCGACGACGTGCTCGACTCAGACGATTCCCCCACCGAGCCGAGGGTGGCGCGCGATCTCGCCGCCCTCGTGCCGGACGGCGGCGTGCTCGTGGCCGCCTCGAGTATGCCCATCCGCGACCTCAACTCGTTCATGGCAGCGCGCAGGGGGGCGAGGGTGCTCGGCAATCGCGGCGCCAGCGGCATCGACGGCTTCGTCTCCAGCGCGGTGGGCGTGGCGCTGGTCTCCCCCGGCCGTACCTACGCCCTTGCCGGCGACCTTTCCCTGCTGCACGACCAGAACGGGCTCATCGGGCGGGGAGATGTCGACCTCGCGCTGGTCGTGCTCAACAACGACGGCGGGGGCATCTTCTCGCTGCTGCCCCAGGCGGGGCTCGGCTCCGGCTTCGAGGAGCTGTTCGGGACTCCCCACGGGCTCGACTTGGCCGCGCTGGCGCGCCTGTACGGTCTCGACTACCGCCGCTTGGAGCGGGCCGGCGACCTAGCCGCGGCGATCTCGGGTGAGGGCCCGACGCTGATCGAGGTCCGGACCGAGCGGGCGGCCAACGCGCAGCTGCACCACCGCCTGTGGGCGGCCGTAGCCGCCGCCCTCGGCTAGGTGCCGTCGTGCGAAGGTACTAAAAGGCCCAAGTTGGGCGATCGACTACCGGGAGTCGGGCCGAGCAGGATCTCTAGCCCTCGAGCGCGGCCTGCATCGCCCGCAGCTTGAGGCGAGTCTCTTCGAGCTCCGCCTCCGGCAGAGAACCCCTGACGATGCCCGAACCGGCAAAGAGGCGGCCTCGACCCCCATTGAGCTCGGCACATCTCAGGGCGATCCCCCACTCGCCGTCGCCCGAGGCCGATACCCAGCCCACCGGCCCGCTGTAGCGGGAGCGCTCCATGCCCTCGAGCGAGTGAATCAACTCGAGAGCCACAGGCGTTGGCGACCCGCAGATGGCGGCGGTCGGATGCAGCCTGCCGGCCAGCTCCAGCGCGGAGACCGGAGACGATAGGCGACCCTGCAGCTTGGTGGCGAGATGCTGCACATTGGCGAGCTTGAGCAGAAACGGCTCGACATCGGACTCGAGCTCGGAGCACACCTCGCTCAGGACCGACCTCACCGACTCCACCGCCGGGCGGTGCTCGTGCAGGTCCTTTGCCGAGTGGAGCAGAGCCCCCCCCAGTGCCTCGTCGGCCCCCTCGTCTCGGCCCCGGGCCGCGGATCCGGCCAGCACAAGTGACTCGACGTCGCTACCGCACCGCCGCACCAACAGCTCAGGAGTGGCGCCGACGAGTACGTCGAACGCGAACGTGAAGCACTGCGGGTAGCGGGCGGCCAGCCTGGCAGCCAGGACGCGCACATCGAATCCGGCCTTCGACCACACCAACAGGTCGCGCGCCAGGACCACCTTGTCGAGCTTGCCCTCCTCGATCGCGTCGATGGCTTCGGCGACAATCTCGAGCCACCTCAGCTCCGACATGGTCGAGCCCGCGTAGCGAATGCGTTCGGTGGAGGCCTCGGCGGGCGGCGCAGGGCGCAGCGGCGGCGCGGTGGCGCCGTCCATCGTCGTGACCCAGCGGCGGCCCCGGCGGGATCCGAGCACTACCTGTGGCACCACCAGGGCCGAGCCCGCCGCGTCCCTGTCGAAGGTCAAGGCGCCGAACGCCACCGGACCCGAGCCCAATTCCTCGACCTCGTCGTGCACCTCGCAGGAGGAGAAGAAGTTCGCCAACTCGGCTTGGGCGCGCTCGAACCGACCCTGCCCCGGAGGGATATCGAAGCGCGCCACCTCCCCCATGCCCACGAGGCCACCCCCCTGATGTAGCCACATCGGTCCGGACCCGTCTGGGACGGTGCCGAGGAGGTCGAAGGGCTCGTCGACCTCCCTGCTATGGACCGAATGCGCGCTCATGCCCTGGTGGCGGTTATGAGCTGAGCGGCTCCCAGCGCAAACAGCCGCCGACGGACGCGCCCGAAGCCCGCCTCCTCCAGCAAGTGTTGGAGCGCGGGGGGATCGGGGAGGTAGGCGGCCGACTCGGGAAGGTAGCGGTAGGCGGCTTTGTCGGAGAGGGCGCCTCCGAGCAGGGGCACGATACGGTTGAAATAGAGAGAGTGGCCGGTCCTCAGCAAGGTGCCCTCGGGACGGGCTACCTCGAGCAGCGCAAGCCGTCCCCCACGCTCTAGCACCCGGGCCAGCTCTCCCAGCAGGGCGCCGATGTCGGTCACGTTGCGCAGGGCGAAGCCGCACGTGACGCCTGCGGCCGAGCCGTTGCCAAAGGGAAGCCGCAGCACGTCCGCCTGCACCAGGGGCGCTTCCGTCCGGGCCGACGCCAGCATGCCCCAGGAGAAGTCGACTCCCACGGCACCGTAACCGGCCGAGGACAGCTCACGGCAGAAGTCCCCTGTGCCGCAGGCCACATCCACGACGGTCGACCCGCGCGGCTGTCCCAGGGCTTCGACTGCTGCCCTGCGCCACGAACGGTCGAGACCGAAGGTCATGACCCTGTTCACGAGGTCGTAGCGGGGGGCGATAGCGTCGAACATCGAGCGCACCGCACCGGCCTTGTCCTGTGGCTCGGGGAGAGGGCTCACGACGCTCCGGGGGTGGCTTCGAGCCCCTCGACCCCCTCTCGCTCCATGCGAGCGCGAGCGATCTGGAGGAGCCGCCGTCGGAAGTGGTGGGCAACCAGAGCAGCCGTGGCGGGCAGCATCGTGTTGAAGGACTCCACGATGCGCTCGGCCGCAGAGTCGTCGGCGGGGGCCGAGGCACGGAGCGGGTCGCGCACGAAGCGCACGAACACGTCCACCGCCTGCTCGGCGATGGCCGTCATGGCGGCGTCGTGACGACGGGCGAGGTCGAGCAACTCGCTCAAGGGGAGCCCTGCCTCGAGCAGCTTCAGTCCGGCCCGAACGGCGTCGGCATCGGCGCTCGTGTAACCGCCCTCGCCGGCGTCGGACAACAACAACCCGGTGCGGGCGATCGCCTCTAGAAGGGTCTCGGAGACCCCGGTGTGGGCGGCGAGTTGCTCCAGAGTCATCAGCTCGCCGCCCTCGGAGTCCTCGCCCGGCAGGGGCCCCGAGACCGCCGCCGCGAGGGCGGCGTCGATCGGGTCGAGCTCCCCCGTCAGAAGGCGTCGAATGAAGTCGAGCGTGAATCCCCGCTCCTTGAGCGCCCGCACCCGCTCGAGCTGCTCGAGGTGGGCCTTCGAGTACCACGCGATGCGGCCCTCCCGCTCGGGCTGGCCCAGCAGTCCCTTGGACTGGTAGAAGCGCACGGTATCGACGCTGAGCCCGCTGCGGGCGGCGAGCTCATCAACCCTCAATCTCATGAGTTATCACTCTACGAGTGTTTGCTTGAAAGATCAAAGCGGCGGCTGGGCCGATGAGCACACCTTGCGACTCAACCCGCTATCTGGGACCGGGCCCGGCGCGTGCCGACTTGACAGGCGCGTGCGAGACTCGGCCCTATGACCGTTCACCCTCAGGCGCAAGGAGTGCTGGACAGGGCGGCCACCATGGATGCACCGCCCTTCTACCGGTTGTCGCCCACGGAGGCACGGCACGTTTACGACTCCTTCCCCGACTTCTCGGCGGCCCCGGAGCCGGTGGCCCACGTCGAGGACGTCACGATTCCAGGTCCCGGAGGTCCGCTCGAGGCTCGCATCTACCGCTCGGGTGCTGGAGCCGTAGAGGCGCCTCCGTTGCTTCTCTACCTTCACGGTGGGGGCTGGGTGATGGGCGGGATCGACCCCGTCGATTCTCCGCTGCGGGCACTCGCCAACCGCTCGGGTGCAGTGATCTGCTCGCTGGCATACCGACTCGCTCCCGAAACGCCTTTCCCCGGCCCCCTGGAGGACGCCCTGGTGGCCCTGTCGTGGCTCGCCGGAGAGGCGCCGGGTCTGGGCGCCGACGGGGAAAGGATCGTGGTGGGGGGCGACAGCGCCGGCGGCAACCTCGCCGCCGCTGCCGCGCTGTCTGCGAGACAGGGGCGGGGGCCGCGGCCGGCGGGGCAGATTCTGATCTACCCGGTCATGGATTTCGACTTCGACACCGCGTCTTATCGGGAGCACGCCGAGGGTTTCGGGCTCACCCGGGAATCGATGCGCTGGTATTGGGATTGCTACGCCTCCACGGAGGCCCGGAGCGACCCCCTGGCGGCGCCGCTTCAGGCCGCAGACCTTGCCGGCCTGCCTCCTGCGCTGGTCATCTCGGCCGAGCACGACGTGCTGCGGGACGAAGCCGAGGCCTACGCGCGTCGGCTGGAAGCCGCCGGGGTACCGGTAACGCTGAGCCGCTACGACGGGATGGTCCACGGCTTCTTCCGTATGGCCGGGGCGGTGGACGCAGGCTCGGAGCTGATCGACGAGATCGCCGGTTGGTTGCGGGCCCTGCCCGGCGCTTAGGTCAGCCACAAGCCTTCAGCCACAAGCCTTCGTGGAGGAGGTGGTGAATCGCCCAACTTGTGCGTCTGGCCACCAAAACGGTGGTCACAAGCACTACTTGTGCGATTGGCCCGGCGGCCCGGCACCACGGCTACTAGGTGGCCGACCGCGTCCACCGCCCCACTGAGCGTGTTAGCTCTGCTTAGAACTTGCGAGCTCGGGGCGCAGCCTCCCTTCGTCGTCGAGGTAGTCGCGCCACGAGCGCGTGGGCGCGTAGCCCAGCAGCCGCGCTGCCTTGGCGTTTGAGATACCGGAGGCGTCGGGGCGGGACAGCTCGCGCACCTCGATGTTGTCGCCGTAGTGGCGGCGCGTCGCCTCCTCAAAGTCGCGGCCCCCTGCGTTGTCCGGCGACGCTATGTAGAAGACCTCGTGGCCCTGGAGCTCCGACTCGGCCGCCAGACACATGGCATCGGCGAGGTCGTAGACGTCGATATAGCTCCACAGACTCTCGGTTAGCTCGCCCGGGTCGCGCACCAGGGGGCCGAGATTGCGCTCGTAGTTGCCCTCGTGCTGGACCCAAGACGGCCGGATCGAGATGCAGCGGATGTCCGAGCGTCGCACCGCGGCATCCATGAGCTGCTCGCCGAAGTGCTTCGAGAGCGCGTAGGGGTCCTGCGGGCGGATGGGGTGTTCCTCGTCGACGGGCACGTAGTCGGGTAGGAACTTGCGCTCAGGAAAGAAGAAGCCCGGAACCGTCTCGCTCGAGGTGTTGACGAAGCGGGGGACGCCCCAGCGCACTGCGGCCTCGAGGGTGTTGAAGGTGGCCATGAGGTTGTTGCCGAATACCACGTGCGGTGGGTTGTGGTTGGGGTCGGGGATGGCGGCGGTGTGAACGACCGCGTCGACGCCGCGCACCACCGCATAGGCATCGCCCGCGTTGGTGAGGTCGGCCTCCATGTAGTCGGGCTCGCCCGGCTCGGGGCGCTCGAACGCGCCGCGCTGGAGATCGGTGGCGCGGACCTCGTGACCGCGCTCCTGCAACGCAACTACGGTGGCGGAGCCCACCTTCCCGTTGGCGCCGGTAACGAGCACGAGCATGTCAGGTCCTCCTCTTAGTGCCGAGTGGTCGTGAGATGTCGCTATACAGCATCCTGCGACCACTCGACGGTTGTGAGGGCTCGGATCGCCCCGGAGAAGGCTTCGAAGCGTTCGGCGGCTCGCGCATAAGCCTCTCTCAACTCGGCCCGGGGCTCGTAGACGTGCCCCTTTCCCGGCGGCGTGGGGGCGTCCTCGAGGGAGTCGATCTCGCCCTCCGCCTTCAGCGCGAGCACCGCGGCCCCCCAGGCGGTGCCCTCGACGCTCGGCGCCACCGTCACCGGCAGCCCGAACATGTCGGCCATCATCTGACTCCACAGCTCCGAGTGAGCGAAGCCGCCGGTGGCCAGCACCTCACTTGCGTCCCCCGCCAGCGGCTGAAGCGTGCGCGCAACGGTCAAGAGCTGAAGCAGCACCCCCTCGAAGGCGGCCCGCACCAGCGAGCTGCGGTCGTGTCGGATCGTGAGCCCGAACCAGCCTCCCGTCGCCCCCGGCTTCCAGTGAGGAGCTCGTTCGCCCAGGAGGTGCGGCAGGAACACCACGCCATCGGCCCCCGGGGGTGCCTGGGCGGCGATATCGTCGAGCGCAGAGACTTCGTCCACATCGGTGAATACGTGCTGGAGCAGCCAGTCGAGCACCACTCCCCCGTTGTTGACCGGGCCCCCGATGACCCACAGACCCTCATCGAGCGAGTAGCAAAAGGTTCTCCCCGACTCGTCGGTGCGGATCTCGGGCACCGTCGCCCGCACGGCAGCGCTGGTGCCGATCGAGCAAACCAGAAGCTCCGGGGTCAGCGCGCCCACGCCGAGGTTCGCCAGCACGCCGTCGGCGGCGCCCGGAACCACCATGAGATCGGATCCGCTCCCCGGGAGCATCTCCACCGGCGACACGAGTGTTGCCAGCCGATCACGCTCGATTCCCGCCGCGGCAAGGGCGCCATCGTCCCAGTCCCCGCTGGCGAGATTCAGCAGGCCGCCGGCGGAAGCAATCGAGCGGTCGACCACCCACTCGCCCGTAAGCCGGTGCAGCAAGAGCTCCTTGATCGAGACCCAGCGAACCGCTTTGCGGAACACCTCCGGCTCCTCCTCGGCGAACCACAGCAGCTTGGTGAGAGGCGACATTGGATGCAGCGGGACCCCTGTGCGCTGGTACAGGGCGAGAGCGTCCGCTCCTTTTGCCAACCGGATGGTCTGCGGAGCCGAGCGGGCGTCCGCCCACGTCACCAACCGGGTCAGGGGGCGGTCGTGCTCGTCGAGAGCCAAGAGGCTGTGCATGAAGGTGCTGAGAGCGACCGCCCGCACCGCCATGTGCGAGCGGATCTCCGCCAGGGCGGCGCAGGCGGCGTCTGTGACCACTTGTGGGTCGAGCTCGGCCCTTCCCGGGCCGGGATGAATGAGCTCATAAGAACGCGCCGCAGAGGCGAGCAGCCGGCCATCGCCGTCGAAGGCCAGCGCGCGCGCACTCGAGGTGCCGACATCCAAACCGACCACGGCCCCCGAGCTCATGGGAAAGCGATCGAGAGGCGGTCCGACACCTGTTCGAAGCCTGCTTCGGCTTGGGCGCGCTCGAGATCGACTGCCTTGAGCCTCTGCTTGGGGATGCCCAACACCAGGGTCGCGAGGTCTCCGGCGCGCTGGAGAGGCGAGATCGTTAGCCTCAGGTCCTGGATGTTGGGCAAGGCAACGAACGAGGTCTGGCGCACGAGGACACCGCGCCGGACGACCAGGTGCGGCCGGTCGATGCGATGCCCGAGTGCGCGCCACGCCGCCCACGCCGCCCACGCCGCCGGTGCCGCCACTGCAAAGGCGGCCGCACCGCGGGCATCGAGCCCAACGATTCCTGCGATCCCTGCGGCCGCGGCCACCAGCGCGGCGTACGCCAGCCTGCGCCAGAGCGCGGCCCGAGGGGCCGAAACGAGATTCTCGGCCAGCCCGGAGGGGTCGGCGCCGAGCACCTCGGCGATAAGTGCGAGGGCCGTGTCCCGCGTGCCGGTGGGGAGCAGCAGGCTGGTCTCGTGCTGCTCCTCTCTTGGGCCTGCCCTGCCGGCCACCACGACCGTGACCGAGGCCAGCCCGAGCGCACGCCTCAGCACGTTTTCCTGCAAGATCACCGCCTGAAGCCGGTGCAGCGCCACCTGGCTCCTCCTGCGTTCGAGCAGACCTCGGGTGACCAGCAGCCGGTCTCCGGAACGCTCCACCGTGAACTCCCACAGCGTCACCACGGTGGCGGCCAGGGAAATCGCCAGCGCGATCAAGATGAAGCCTGCGACCGACCCGATCACCAGCCATACCCCGCCGACCCCCCGATCCACGAGCCGCTCGGCTCCGGAAGAGATGAAGTCCTCTGGAGCGAGCTGCTGTAAGTAGCCGAGCAGCACCGCGATGATCGCCACGCGGCCCCCTGTAAGCCCTGCCAGCATGAGATCGCGGGGGGTCATGCGCACCAACACGGGCGCGGCCATCGCCTCCGAGCCGACGGCGGGTCCCTCCTGAGAAAGCGATCTCCGTACCCGCTCGGCTTCCTCGGGTGCCAGCGCGACCAGAGCGGCTTCGGTGCCGCTGCCGCCTGCAACCTCTATGCGTAGCTCGACTACGCCGAAGGCGCGATGGCGAAGCTTCTGGACAATGTCGATGCTCTGCACGCGCGCTCCGGGGATCGTGCGCCGCCAGCGGTTCACTACTCCCCCCTCGACCACGAGCGTGCCGGGGGCGGCGTGGTAACGGAAGCGGAGCCAGCGGACGACCGGGGCCAGTGCGGCAACGACGAGACCGGCAAGGAGCAAGAGTCGCACTCGCCCGCCGATCGCCAGTAGTGGGATGAGCCCCAAACCCAGGCGGCGACCGTCCTCTATAAACCACACCGCGATGGCGGCGGGATGGAGCCTTGCCCCCTCAGACGCTGACGGTGCCCGCAACCCTGGACAGCTCCTCCCGCAGTGAACCGGCCTCCTCGTCACCGAGTCCGGGGATGCGCCCGGCCTGTCCGGCGGCCGTGTAGACGACGAGCTGGTGCAGTGAGAAGGCGCGATCGAGTGGACCCTGACGAGTCTCGACGAACTGGATGCGATCAAAGGGGATCAGCGTGCGTGTAACGAACAGCCCGCCGCGCGAGGTGTAGAGATCGTGAGCGCGTATCTCGTAGGCCCACAGGCGGTAGCGGACGGGGGGCACCAGCCCTCCGAGGCCGGCGGCGACGAGCACGATCAGGACCGCAAGCGGCGCAGGAAGGAAGTCCAGGAACCAGGCGACACCGCACCCGATTGCGATCAATGCCACGAGTGCCGCGGAGGCCGCCCACCACAGGCCCAGTACACGGCGATCGAGGCTCTGTGCGGGCGCCTTCAACGGATCATGCCGAGGTGGCCCACGCATCGGGCGGCGCGGCCGGGGGTGGGGAGGCCACTAGGTGGTGAGGGACTCGACCGCTTGGTCGAGGTTCGAGACGCCCCGAATCTGGAGGCTGGTCTCGTCCATGCCCGTGACCTCGGACTCGGGGACCAGGAAGAGATCTGCTCCGGCACGCTCCAGAGCTTCGGCCTTGGCCGGGAGCCCGCCGACCGAACCGACCGCCCCGTCGAGGTCGATGGTGCCGGTGGCCCCCACCTCCCGCCCCTCGGTGAAGTCGCCGGGCTCGAGCATGTCGGCGATGGCGAGGGCATAGGCGAGCCCCGCGGAGGGACCGCCGATGCGGCGCTCGGCGAACTCGATCTCGAAGGGAAGCTCGACGTCGAAATCGCGCGTCGAGATGAGAATCCCAATTCCCGTGATCGTCTCCGCGCCTCCTGGGAGCCGGGCGCTTCGGACCTGAATCGAGCGCGTCAGCTCGCCGCGCTCGATCCTGAGCTCGAAAGAGGCGCCCGCGGGCCGGGCTCGAATCGCCTGCTGGAGGTCGGTGTCCAATCTCACGGGCCGGTCGTCGATCGCCACGATCACATCGGACTCCTGCAGCACCTCGGCCGCCGGCGACTGGGGCACCAGTTGCTCGACTATCACCCCCGTCCCCGAGATGGCGACTTCGAGCCCGGCCGAGCGGGCGGCGGCCGCCGCGGCCGCGAGCCGGCTTTGATCGAAGATCTGGCGCTGCTGCCGGAAGTAGTCGCCAGGATCGGTGCCCTCGGGCAGAAGCTGCGACAGGGGGGCCACCTCTCTCCCCGAGGCCGCCGCCCATGCCAGCCCCAGCACGTTGGGTTGCGCCAGGCGCACGGAGGTCAGCAGGTAGCTGCCCTCCGGCCGCTCCGATGGAACGCCCGTAATGGTGATGTCCTCGGAGACGTCGAGGGTGGTGCCGGGCTCGAACACCACCAAGGGCGGCCGGTAGATTGCTCCCGCGGCGATCAGCATTGCGACCGCCACCACCGCCCACACAAGTCCTCCGCCGCGCCTGCTCGGTGCGGGTTGCAATGTCTGCTTGGGCTCTCCCTCGAGCACGCGGGCGACGTCCGAAAGCGACAACAATCCGGCTAGACGCCCGTCCTCTATAACCAGCGCCCGCTTGGACTCGTCCTGGAGGGAGTCGAGGGCGACGACGATCTCGTCCTCAGGACTGAGGATCACGAGCTCCGACAACGGTTGCATCACATCCTCGATCCTGCGCCGGCCTCGTTCGGCGCCAGGCACCTGCCCGGCGCCGCGCATGGACACCAGGCCCACCGGCTCGTCGCCGCGCACGACCGGATAGGTCGAGAAGCGGCGGGCGCCGATGTGCTCCAGGAAGGTCGCCACGGTGAGCTGTGGGGGGACGGTCTCTACCGTGGTCGTCATCAGCTCTCTCACGAGCCGGCCGCGCAGGGATTGGCGCACGAGCGCACCGGATGCCTCCGCCTGCGCCGCCTGGACCAGGAACCAACCCAGGAACAGCAACCATAGACCGCCTCCCCCGCCCCCTCCCGTGAAAAAGTCGAGAAGGCCGAGCACCGCGAGCACGACTCCGAAGGCCTTGCCGGCGCGCGCCGCGGAGACCGTTGCCGCCGAGAAGTTTCCCTGACGCTTCCACAGCCACGACCGGAGCACACGCCCCCCATCCAGCGGCAGTGCCGGAACGAGGTTGAAGCCAACGAGGATGGCGTTGATGCGCGCGAGGTAGTCGGCGACACCCTCCGCCGCCCGCGCGGCATCGGAGGAGCCCTCGATCGAGCCCAAGAGGAAGAAGACGACGGCGATCGCGACGGACACGAGAGGGCCCGCGATGGCGATGCGGAACTCGGCGCCGGGCGAGGCAAACATTCCCCGGAAGCGGGCCACTCCCCCGAACAGCCACAGCGTGATGCCGTCGATCTCCATACCCTCTCTGAGGGCGGCGAACGCGTGGCCCAGCTCGTGGGCCAGGATCGCAGCGAAGAACAGCAGCCCGGCGACGACCCCCATCGCAAGATAGGTGGTTTCGGAGAGGCTGGGGTAGCTCGCCGGGAACAGTGACTGGCTCAACGACCACACAACCAGGCCCGCGACCAAAAGCCACGACCAATGGGCCCCGATCGGGATGCCTCGCAGGCGCAGGATGGTGAAGCTCGACTCCATGGGACAAACTTTACGGCCCGCGCATTTTTGGGTGCGACG
>JACDAL010000073.1 GCA_013695465.1 Actinomycetota bacterium
TCGACCGTCCACTCGATCCCCAGTCGCGAGCCGGGCTCCTCGAACCGTGGGGGAACAGAACCGAGGGCGATGCTCTTCTTGAGCGCAGGGCTCCACGTCCCGCTCGTTGCTTTGCCGACCCTCCGGCTCCCGTTGTAGAGCGGCACGGCGCTTCGCCACGGACGACTCGGGACCTCGGGCGGCAGGCCTCGCCTCTCGTAGAGCGACGCCATCTGTGCCCAATCGATCTCGAGGCCCACCAGCCGGCGCGGCGGACCCCCGCCTGCGACCTCGGCCTCGAGCGCTCTGCGGCCCACGAACGGGCCCTTGTCGAAGTTGACGAGCCGTCCCAGCCCGATCTCGAAGGGCGAAAAGAGCTGCTCTTCGATCAGCGCGTGGCGAGCGCTCACGAAGTCGGCTTCGATGAGGATGAGCCCGGCCTCGAGCCGGGCCACGTCCAGCGCTATCAACCCCGTCGGTCTGAGCCTGTGAGCGCGGCCCGCGTCGATCAGTGCGTCCCACAGATCCAGGGCGCGCCGGGCATCGACCCACAGCTCGTACCCGAGATCGCCGGTGTAGCCGGTGCGAGAGACGTCCACTCCGATGCCTGCGATCTTCAGCGTTCGTCTGCCGAAGTAGCGGAGCTCGGAGAGGTCTTCTTCCGAGGCGTCTTCGAGCAGCGCGCGCGAGCGGGGGCCTTGCAGCGCAAGCGCCGCCACCGACTCGCTTACATCTTCGATAGTTACGTCCAGCCCCGCCGCGTTGAGCGACAGCCACCGGTAAGAAGGATCGGCCGCAGTCAGCCGATAGGAGGTCTCATCGAGGCGTGCGACGGTGCCATCGTCTATGACCTTGCCGGCTTCGTCGCACCACGGTGTGTAGATGACACGGCCGACCCTGAGCTTGGTTGCGTCGCGCGTGATAACCCGGTCGATCAGCCGGACGGCGTCGCGCCCGGTGATCCGGTACTTGTAGAGAGGCGAGACGTCCAGCAGCGCGGCCCCCTCTCGAATCGAGTTGTACTCGATATCGTGGTGGTCGGCGTACGCGCTCGCGGCGTGGTAACCCGACCACTCACTCCATGCGAGCTTGAGGTTCAAGGGGGCCGTGCGTTCGAAGAAGGCGGTGCCGACGCTCACAATGCTCCTCTGGGGACGATGGCGATCCGAGGATTAGAGTAAACGCCCCCGGGGCGGGCCGAGAGGCTCGCAGCGACTCTCTTGAAAGGAAGCGTGTGGGCAAGGACTACGACGCGATTGTTATCGGCGGAGGCCACAACGGCCTCGTGAGCGCCGCCTATCTGGCGCGCGCCGGCTGGAGGGTGCTGGTGCTCGAGCGACGCCACGTGCTCGGAGGCGCAGCGGTGACCGAGGAGGTCTTCGAGGGCTTCCGCTTCAGCGTCTGCTCTTACGTCGTGAGCCTGCTGCGCCCAGAGATCATCCGCGAGTTGCAGCTCTCCAAGCACGGGCTCGAGATTCTGCCGCTGGACGGCACCTTCACGCCCCTGGACGACGACTATTTGTGGCGCGTCAACGACCACGGCAAGACGGTGCGAGAGCTGCGGCGATGGTCTTTGCAGGACGCCGAGGCCTACGACGAGTACGGGCGGCTCATGGTCGATATGGCCCGCTTCATCAAGCCCGTGCTGGCGCTGGCGCCGCCGTCGGCATCCGGCTTCAAGTTGTCTGAGTGGCTCCCACTGGCATCCCTCGGCAAGCGCTTCCAGGCACTTCCCGAACATCACCAGGCCGTGTTTCTGCAGCTGATGACGATGAGTGCCACCGATTTCCTGCAGCAGTGGTTCGAAACCGACCCGCTGGTTGCGACGATGTCGGCATCGGGCATCATCGGCACCTTCCAGGGCATCCGTTCGCCGGGAACAGCCTACGTTCTCCTGCACCACTACATGGGCGAGATCGACGGCGCCTTTCGCTCTTGGGGCATTCCCCGCGGCGGCACCGGCGCGGTCTCGGAGTCCATCGCCGCAGCGGCCCGTGAGGCGGGGGCCGAGATCAGAACCGAAGCCCCGGTTGATCACATCATCACCCGCTCCGGCCGGGCAACGGGTGTGGCCCTTTCTTCGGGAGAAGAGATCGAGGCCAAGGTCTTGCTGTCGAGCCTCGACGTACGCCAGACGTTCATGAACTTGCTCGATCCATCCGAGCTCGATTCGGAGTTTGTCTCCGAGCTGTCGCGCTACAAGTTCCGGGGCTCGTCCGGCAAGGTCAACCTCGCACTCGACGCGCTGCCCGACTTCACCTGTCTTCCGGGCGAAGGCGAGCATCTGCGCGGCGCGATCAGCTTCTCTCCCAGCGTCGATTACATGGAGCGGGCCTACGACGACGCCAAGTACGGTCGCTTCAGCCGCCGTCCCTACATCGACATGATCATCCCGACGCTGGTCGATCCCGCCATGGCCCCGCCGGGCAAGCACGTCATGAGCTGCTTCGTCCAGTACGCCCCCTACCACCTGACCGAGGGGAACTGGGACGAGCAGCGGGATGCCTTCGGCGACGCGGTAATCGACACGATTGCCGAGCGCGCGCCGAACATCAGAGACATAATCCTGCACCGCCAGGTGCTCACCCCGCTCGACCTCGAACGCACCTTTGGGCTCTCCGAAGGAAACATCTTTCACGGCGAGCTCAGCCTCGAGCAGCTTTTCGTCAACCGCCCGGTGCCCGGCTGGGCACGCTACCGCACGCCGGTGGAGGGGCTGTGGCTCAACGGCTCCGCCACGCATCCCGGCGGCGGTCTCATGGGGGCGCCAGGGCGCATCGCGGCGCTCGAGGTGCTGCACGCCCACAGGGACGAGGCCGCATGAGCCCAATCCCTTCTGACGCGATCGCCGAGTCGATCGCTCACTCCCCTTCTGACGCGATCGCCGAGTCGATCGCTCACTCGTCCTACGACGCCATCGTGATCGGGGCGGGACACAACGGGCTCGTGTCCGCCGCGCTGCTGGCGAAAGCCGGGCTTCGAGTCATGGTGCTCGAGCGGCGCGACGAAGTCGGGGGCGCAGCCGTCACCACTCAGCTCTCCTCCGGAGCGCGGGCTCCGGGCGTGGCGCATTCCGTCGAGCGCTTCGATCCGGGGCTCGTGTCACGCCTCGGCCTCGACCGGCACGGCCTCCAGTTGATCGAGCCGGAGGTGGCGGCGTTCTGCCCCCAGGGCGATGCCCCCGCGCTGACGCTGTGGCCGGATGCGGTCAGGACCGGTCGCGAGTTGGGCTCGGACGGGCAGGGTTACCTCGAGCTCGACCGGAGGGTGCGTTCGTTGAGCGGCTTTCTCGCCACGCTCTTTCGCGCCACGCCGGTCGACCTCACTCATCCCGGCCTGCAGGGGGCACGGACGGGCGTGCAGCTGGTCCGGGCGCTGCGCACGCTCGGGGAGGACGGCAAGGAGCTGCTGCGGGCGGTGCCGATGGCGGTCGCCGACTTCGTCTCGGAGCACGTCAACGGGAGCGCGCTGCGGGCCGCGGTCGCGGCGCGGGCAGTGCGCTACACGGCGGCGGGCCCGTGGTCTGCGGGCACCACCTATCAGCTCTTGGCCGAGTCCACCGGAGGAGGCGGAGCGGCCGGCCGCACGGTGTTCGTGCGTGGCGGCCCCGGGGCACTTGGCGGCGCTCTCGCCGCGGCGGCGCGTGCCGCGGGGGCCGAGATCAGGACGTCGAGCGCGGTCTCTGCTGTGCTCAGCCACCACGGAGCCGTCACCGGGGTGGCGCTTTCTTCGGGCGAGGAGATCGGTGCCACCGCGGTCCTCTCCGGCGCCGACCCCAAGCACACCTTGCTGGATCTGGTCGACCCGGTCGAGCTCGGTCCCACCCTTCGGTGGCGGGCCTCTAACCTTCGCCTGTCGGGCGTCACCTGCAAGCTCAATCTTGCGCTTTCGGGGGCGCCGGTGTTCACGGACGCACCGAATTCTCAGGTGCTCCAGGGCCGCATTGTGATCGCCCCAGGCATCGACTACCTCGAGCGCGCCTTTGATCATTCCAAGTACGGCCGCATCTCGGAGGCCCCCTTCCTGGAGGCCACGATCCCGAGCCTCTCGGACGACTCGCTGTGCGCCGGCGAGGGGCACGTCATGAGCGTCCTGTTCCAATACGCCCCCTATCGTCTTCGGGAGGGGCGGTGGGAGGACCAGCGCGACCTGGTCGCCAAGGTGGCGCTCGAGACCCTCGAGCAGCACGCGCCCGGGTTGTCTGACCTCGTCGAGGATGTCCAGGTCCTTACTCCCGAGGACTTGGAACGCGACTACGGACTGACCGAAGCCGGCGCGCTGCACGGGGAGCCGGGTCTCGATCAGATCTTCTCGTGGCGGCCGCTGCTGGGCCATGCCCGCTACCGCATCGGGCTCGACGGGCTCTACCTCTGCGGCTCCGGCGCCCACCCCGGGGGTGGCCTCACCGGGCTCCCCGGCGCCGGCGCGGCCCGAGAGGTCCTGAGGGACTTCAGGAAAACCGAGCCGAGTGGTCGTTAGATGTCGGCCGCCGTCGCTATAGAGCACCTGACGACACCCTCGGCAAAAACCCCTTCAGTTGCGGAGGCTCCGAGCGAACACACGCCTCTTCTTGCGCTCCTCGGACTGTGCCCGCCGGTCCTGCTTGATGCGCAGATGATGGAGCTCCCGCTCGAGTTTCTTGAAGCTCGCGAGGCGTTCTTCGGGCAATGAGCCGTCCTCGACTGCGGCAAGCACCGCGCAGCCGGGCTCGCTTTCGTGGCGGCAGTCATTAAAGCGGCATTGCCCGGCCAGGGACTCGACGTCGTCGAAGGTCTGCGACATGCCTCCGTTGTCGTCCCATAGCTGCAGCTCGCGCATACCGGGAGTGTCGAGGATCAAGCCTCCGGCAGGCACCGGGACCAACTCTCGCCTCGTAGTCGTGTGCCGTCCCTTGCCGTCTGCGCGGATGTCTTTGACGTCCTGCACGTCCTCCCCGACGAGGGCGTTCACGAGCGTGGACTTCCCCACGCCGGAGGAGCCCAGCAGAGCCACGGTTCTCCCAACTCCCAGATAGGGCCGCAGCTCATCGACGCCGTCGCCGCTCAGAGCGCTGACGGCGTGGAGGGCCACACCGGGGGCCTGGGCCGCCACAAGGGCCATCGCTTCGGACGCGTCGTCGCAGAGGTCGGCCTTGGTGAGGACTCCCACGGGCTCGGCCCCGCTGCCCCAGGTCATGGACAGGTAGCGCTCGAGCCTGCGCGGGTTGAGGTCTGAATCGAGCGCGGTCATCAAGAAGACAACGTCGATATTGGCTGCGAGGACCTGTTCCTCGGTCACGAATCCGGCCTCGTGCCGGGAGAACTTCGTGCGCCGAGGAAGGATCGCTTCGATGGTGGCGGTCCCCTCCTCCGGGCGCGCCCGGCACCCCACCCAGTCACCCGCTGCGGGCAGGTCGGCCTTGATTGCGGCCTCGTGGCGCATGCGGCCGGAGACTTCGGCCCACAGCTCGCCGATCTCGGTGTAGAGGACGAACGCGCCACGGTGCTGGACTCCGACTCGTCCGCGGATCAGCCCGCGGCCGTCCAGCTCGGCCCAGGCATCCTCGAAGAAGGGTGCCCAGCCGAGATCGTGCAGAGATGAAACGTCAGACAAGGTGATGCTCCTTTGAACTGGGATTCGATGTAATCGAATCGGCTTGGGATCGGACACGTATCCCCGCCAGAACGGAGCTGGTGCTAGGAGAGCTCCCGGCCCGGCGGGGTTGCAGATGTCACCGTGTGCATAATCCCCACCTCCTCTGTGGCCGGGTCGACTTTCGCGCGCTACGCCTATTAAGGCAGATCCGCCGCCCCGGCGCAACCCGGGCGTGGGTTTGTCTCAGGGCCGACAGGTTTCTTGTTAGGTAGCCAACCTCCCCCGCCGCCCCCAGCTCTCAGCATGGAGAGTGTCTGGTTTGGCGAGAAGGAGGAAAGACGAATGGGCCTGAGACGTGTTCAGATCAGGAAGCGCGGCGTGGCGATAGTGGTCCTGGCGGTGGGGTGCCTGGGCATGCCACACGCTCTGGCGGCACCGTCTTGCTTCGGAGTGGCTGCGACCAAGGTCGGCACCGAGGTCAGAGACGCCATCAAGGGAACTCCCGGCCGGGACGTGATCGTCACGCTCGGCGGCGACGACACCGTGCGGGGCCGCGGCGGCGATGATCTCATCTGCAGTGGAGCCGGGGGCGATCGCGTTTTCGCCGGACCCGGTGCCGACCGGGTGGACGGCGGTAGCGATGGTGACAGGCTCCAGGGTGAAGAGGGCGGCGACCGTCTGTATGGTCGCGACGGCAGGGACTCCTTGTTGGGGGGTGTGGGCGACGACTTCCTCTCCACTGGTCCAGTTGAAAAAGGAAACAACTCGGCATCGGGCGACGACGGGGACGACACGATCGTCGCCGTCTCCGGTCGAAATTACCTCTCCGGCGGGTTGGGAGACGACCGCATCCTGAGTGGGTCCGGTTCGGATTCCATCCACGGCAAAGACGGTAGGGACTCGATCATGTCGGGTGCCGGTAGCGACTACCTCAGAGGTGGTGCCGGCGACGACGAGATGGACGCGGGGGCGGATAAGGACTTTGTGCGGGAGGGACCGGGGGACGATTCGGTTTCGGGCGGAAAGGGCTCAGACGAAGTCGACTACCACCTCCTGAAGAGCGGAGGCGTCGTGGTTGACCTGGCCGCAGGCACCGCAACCGGGTGGGGCAGGGACTCCCTCGCCAGTATCGAGATAGCCTATGGCACCAAGTCCGACGATCGCCTGGCCGGAGATGCGTCCGCCAACAAGCTGGTCGGTTTCGAAGGAGCCGACGAGCTCAGCGGCCGGGATGGCAGGGACGAGCTGTGGGGTTTCGACGGCAACGACTCCTTGAACGGAGGCAAGGGCCGCGACCTCGCCAACTACAGGAACTCCAACGGCGTCGTGGTCAACCTGCAGAGCGGGTCGGCTACCGGAGAAGGCAGGGACACGCTCGCCGAGGTTGAGGACATCACCGGTTCCTACGCGGATGACCTCATCGTGGGCGACTCCCACGCCAACCGCTTCCGCGGCTTCTTCGGAGGCGACGTCTTACGAGGAGGTGGAGGCAAGGACAAGCTGTGGGGCGGCCCGAGCGAGAGCGAAGAGAACGTCGATCGCATGGACGGCGGCCCCGGTAACGACCGCATCAGCGGCGCGGGGTTCGGCTGCACCAAGCGCCGGTGCCAGAACGACCGGGACGAGGCCGACTTCAGCACCTCGTCGGTGGCGATTACAGCAAACCTCAAGAACGGAACGGCCACCGGAGACGGCAAGGACGTCTTGGTAAAGATCGAGGACCTCAGGGGCTCGGCCCATGACGACTCGCTTACCGGCGACGATGGAATCAACGAGATCACCGGCTCCGCCGGCAATGACAAGCTCTTCGGTTTGGGCGGCGAGGACGAGCTCGAGTCCTCCCCCGGCGACGACGACTTCGACGGTGGTGAGGGCATCGACGTCCTGCAATTCATCACCGCGCCAACCCCCGCCACGGTCGACCTCGGAGCGGGAACAAGCACCGGAGTTGGCAATGACACAATCGTGGCCATCGAGAATGTGTCCGGATCGATTCATGCCGACGCAATCACCGGTGACGACAACACCAACATCCTGCGCGGCGGCATCGGCAGCGACGCCATCTCGGGCGCAGGTGGCGACGACGAGGTCCTCGGAGGCGCCGGCGACGACGACCTGGCGGGCGACGGGGGCAACGACGTCATCAACTCGGGTGGTGGCCCCGACACCGTCTCGGGTGGGGACGGCGACGACTACTTCACCAGCCGCCGCAGTGACGCAGACGACGACGACTCCTTTGCGGGCGGCGCGGGCGACGACACCATCGACTACTCGGTCCTGAGCCACGCAGTGACCGTCGACCTCACCGCAGGCAGCGCCATCGCCTACGGGACGGATCGGCTCGCCACCATCGAAGGCGTGGTCGGCACCATCTTCGCCGACGTGCTGCGCGGCGACGGGGCCGCCAACCGCCTTTACGGCGGGATGTCTGTGGACCAGCTGTTTGGCCTCGCAGGTGACGACCTCCTGCAAGGCGGCAAGGGCTCGGATGCACTCAACGGTGGCGACGGCGACGATGCCGCATCCTTCGCCGACTCCACTACAGGCGTGACGGCCGACCTCCAGGCGGGGCTCGCGGAGGGCTTCGGTGCCGACAACCTCATCCTCATGGAGGCCCTCTACGGCTCTCCGTTCTCGGACTTCCTCAGAGGCGACGACGGAGCCAACACTCTGCGTGGAGAGCTTGGTGACGACGTGCTCGAGGGCCGGGCCGGAGACGACGATCTCATCGGTGGTCCGGGTGTCGACAACCTCAGCGGCGGGCAGGGCACCGATCAGTGCGCCGGAGAGGTGTTGCTCGGCTGCGAGTAGGGAGGACGACCGGAGGGCCGTACCCTTGATTGGGTGCGGAAGGCTACCCAGAGCGAAGTCATAGAGGTACTCCAACAATTGCGAGCACGTCTTCGGGCGTGCTCGGTGCTGCTCGACGTGCCTGGAGTCGCTACCGCCCGCGAGGCTCGCGATGAGACCGTCGCTCAGATCGCCGACTACCTTCTGCCGCGGCTCGAGCGGCTGGATGCGCCGTTGCTGGTGGTGGTCGGCGGGTCCACCGGAGCCGGTAAGTCGACCTTGGTAAACAGCCTGGTCGGAGCGGAGGTCTCGCCGGCCGGAGTGCTGCGACCCACGACGCGCGCGCCGGTGCTCGCCTGCCACCCCGGCGACAAGTCGTGGTTCCAGGACGATCGCATCCTGCCCTCGTTTGCCCGCACGATGGGCGGGGCGCCTTCTGGAAGCAACACCCTCCACCTCGTGCTCGATTCCGACGTTCCACCCGGCATCGCTCTGCTGGACGCCCCCGACATC
Organism: Actinomycetota bacterium; assembly: GCA_013695465.1. Taxonomy (GTDB): domain Bacteria; phylum Actinomycetota; class CADDZG01; order CADDZG01; family WHSQ01; genus JACDAL01. The sequence continues at coordinate 8,857 of JACDAL010000073.1, forward strand.
GACTCCGTCGAGATCGCCAATCGGATCCTGTCGGATCAGCTCCTCGCCGCGGGCGATCTGTGGTTGTTCGTCACCACTGCGGCTCGCTACGCAGACGCGGTCCCGTGGGAGCTCCTGAGCAAGGCGCAAGCGCGCGCCATCGCCCTGGCGATGGTCTTGAACCGCATCCCGCCTGAAGCTCTCGCCGAGGTCCCTTCGCACTTGCGGGCTCTTCTGGACTCGGCGGGGCTCCAGCGCGCGCCCGTCCTGAGCGTGCCCGAGAGCGAGCTGAGGGACGGCCTCTTGCCGAAGCTCGCGCTCGAGCCGGTGCGGGCATGGCTCGACGATCTTGCACGCGACCAGGAGCAACGCGAGAAGCTGGTCCGCATGACGCTGGCCGGAGCGCTCGATAGCCTGGCGGCCCGCACCGAGCTCGTTGCGTCCGGGCTCGATGCCCAGAGTGGTGCAGTCAAGGAGCTCAACGATGCCGTGGCGAGGTCCTACGATCGTTGCCTCGAGGATGTCTCGGACGCGCTCTCGGGCGGCACCCTGCTCAGGGGCGAGGTTCTGGCTCGCTGGCAAGAGGTAGTCGGGACCGGCGACTTCATGAGGTCCTTGGAGGCGCGCATAGGCCGGCTGCGGGACCGCGTTGCCGAGGCCGTGCTGGGCCGCCCCTCGCCGGCCGGAGAAGTGCAATCGGTGCTGTCCGAAAGCGTCGCCTCAGTAGTTCGAGCTGCCGCCGATCGTGCTGCCGAGGCCACGGTCGATCGCTGGCGCGAACACCCTGCGGGACGCTCCCTACTCGCGATTGAGGAAAAGGCCCTGAGCCATTCCTCGGCCGAGCTTTCAAGCCGGGTAGCCGATGAGCTGCGAGCATGGCAGGAGGGTGTTCTGCAGCTCGTCTCTTCCGAGGGCGCATCCAAGCGGGCAGCCGGACGAGCTCTGTCTCTCGGAGTAAACGGACTCGGGGCCGCGTTGATGGTGGTGGTGTTCGCCCACACCGGCGGTCTCACCGGGGGTGAGCTGGCCGTTGCGGGCGGAACCGCCACGCTGAGCCAGAAGCTTCTCGAGGCGCTGTTCGGGGACCAGGCGGTCCGCACGCTCACGGCCCGCGCCCGAGACGATCTGATCGCCCGCATCGCCAAGTTGATGTGGGAGCAAGAGGCCGCCCGCTTCTATGCACTCCTCGAAAAGGCGGTCCCGCCGCAGAATCAGGCAGATGAGCTCAGGGGGACAGTGGCAGCGTTGGCCGACGCGCGCTCGTGAAGGCTCGGCTCCGCAATTCCAAGAGCGTGGACATCGATGCGCGCCTTAAAGCCCTAGGGGAGGCGGTGGCCTTGGCACGGGGCCGCCTCGATGCTGCTGTGGTGGAACGAGCGGCCGCGGTGGGGGACAGGGCCGGCGCCCGGCTCGGTCACGGAACCGAGCTGACGGTGATTGCACTTGCGGGAGCCACGGGAAGCGGCAAGTCGTCGTTGTTCAATGCCCTGGCCGGAGCTCCGCTTGCAGCTGCCGGGGTTCGCCGGCCCACCACCGCCAGACCGCAGGCTTGTGTGTGGGGTGAGGGGGCCGCGAACGATCTTCTGGACTGGCTAGGAATTGCCGAACGCCACCGGCTCGCCGGCGGCGACTCACGCCTGGATGGCATGGTGCTGCTGGATCTCCCCGACCACGATTCCACCGAGATCGCTCATCGGATCGAGGTAGATCGTCTGGTGGAGCTGGTGGACCTGCTCGTGTGGGTCGTGGACCCGCAGAAGTACGCGGACGCGGCGCTCCACAACCACTATCTGCGTCCGCTGCGCAGCCACTCCGCCGTCATGTTGGTCGCGCTGAATCGGATCGACGAGCTGGGGTTGCCGGATCGGGCGGAATGCCTCATCGACCTCAAGCGGGTGCTGGCCGAGGATGGCCTGGCCCAGGTGCCGGTGAGGGCCCTCTCATGCCGCACGGGGGAGGGGCTCGAGGAGCTCATGGACGTCCTGAGGGAGCGCGTTGTGGCCCGCATTGCTGCCGTGGAACGCTTGGTCGCAGATGTCGCCGCCATCGCCGAGGCCCTGGGGCGCTTCTGTGACGGGGGCCGCGCGCAGAGGGGCGATTCAGGGCTCGAAGCGGTGGTCGACTCCCTTGCCCAGGCCGCCGGCGTGGAGCTGATCGCGGACTCGGTCGTCCGATCGCACCGAAGAGAATCGGCTCTGCGGGTGGGATGGCCCTTCACGCGCTGGCTGAAACGGGCCCGGCCGGATCCGTTGCGGCGGCTTCACCTCACCTCCGACCGGGAGGCGCGGACCTCTCTGCCCCCGCCAACCCCGGTGCAGAGGGCTCGGCTCGAGACCAGCGTGCGACGGTTGGCAGAGGACCGCGCCGGGCGCCTCCCGGACCCCTGGCCCGAGGTGGCGCGGCGAAGGGCGGCCGAGTCGTTGCCCGAGTTGCCGCGAACGCTCGACCGGGTGGCCGCCACCACCGAGACAAAGCTGCGGCCCCCTCGTTGGTGGGCGCTGGGAGGGGCTCTCCAGTACCTCTTGGCGCTGACCGTGATTGCCGGCGTACTGTGGCTGACGGTTCTGTTTGGGGTCTCATGGTTACGCCTTCCCGAGCCTCCGACTCCCGAATGGGAGGGTTTCTCTTATCCAACCCTGATGCTTATCGGGGGTGGCCTGGCGGGCATCGTTCTGGCTTCCATCGCCCGCCTCGCGGCCCGCGTGGGAGGCCGAAGACGAGCCTCTCGGGTGCGACGCAAGCTCCGGGTCAGGCTCACCGAGGTGGCCGAGAGCGACATCTTGACGCCGCTAAACGAGGAGCTCGAGGCCTATCAACACTATTGCGATGCCGTGAGCCGGGCTCAGGGTCGATAGCTGCTGAGCAGCCTCACCTCGCCGACGAGGGGCGGTTCGGGACTACCGCCGGTTAGGGCGAGGGGCTGGGGCTGGGGTCCGGTGACGAGCTTGGACTGGGGCTGGGATCCGGTGACGGGCTCGGGTCCGGGCTTGGACTGGGATCGGGATCCGGGCTTGGGCTGGGATCCGGTGACGGACTGGGATCGGGATCCGGGCTTGGGCTGGGATCGGGCGATGGGCTCGGATCGGGATCCGGGCTTGGGCTCGGATCGGGCGAGGGGCTGGGGTCCGGCGAGGGGCTCGGATCGGGCGACGGACTGGGACCCGGACTCGGGTTGGGATCGGGGCTTGGACTGGGATTGGGCGACGGGCTAGGGCCGGGACCCGGGCTCGGTGTTGTGCCGGGAGTCGGGGTGGGCTGTGGAGGCGGTGGCGGCGACGTGGGGTCGGGCGAGGGGGACGTGCCCGGGCCCGGCGGAGGGTTGGGATCGTTGCCGCCGGGGGGGTCGATTGGGATGACACCGTTGTCGGGGGGATTGCCGGGGGGTTCGTCCAAGTCGTTCGGGACACCAGGGATGTCCTTGATGACGTCGATTACCTCACCGGCTACAGGCAGGTCCTCGGCCACGGCGATAATCTGCCGACCCAGGGGCACCTGCTGAATGGCGGCCTTGATTACGTTGCCGGCGACCCTGCTAGCCACTTCTCCGGCCTGCTTGCCTACCTGACCCAGGCCATATTCCACATCGTTGAAGACTTCTGCCGGACCTGCCGGCGGAAAGCGGATGAGCTCGTTCTCACGGGGCCAGAAGGCCACCACCACATAGGTGACTGCGGCCAGGGCCAGCAGCGAGAGGCCCGCAAGGCGAGCAACCCGCAAGAGGGGGGCCCAGTCTCGTCCGAAGGCGCCCTCGTCGTCGAAGATGGGGCGCGGCTGAACTTCGCTGTTGGCCCATACACCCTCGTTCGTGAACTCGCTAGTCATGCCTCAAGTCTATTCGACTCAATTCGATTGTCCGGATAAGGATGGGATACGCAATTTAGGCAGATTGCGCTTGGCAATGGCCTAGTCGTCTCCCTCTCCTTCATCCCCTCCTTCGATGCCGGAGCCTTCTTCACCACTCTCGTCGTCCCCGCCGGCCTCACTTTCATCTCCGCCGTAGCCGTCGTCCCCACCACCGTTCCCGTTGCCCTGACCGTTCCCGTTCCCGTTCCCATTCCCGTTCCCATTCCCGTTCCCATTCCCGTTCCCGCCACCGTTCCCGCCACCGTTCCCATTCTCAGCGGCTTGCTCGGGCGGCGGCTGCTCCGGCGGCGGGGGTTGTTGAGGAGCGTCATCAACGCCCGCTTCCGGAGGCGCCACAACGGGTTGGCCTCCTACCGGCTTCCCTTCGGGGGAGGTGTTCCTGCGGCGTGAGGCGTCGTTGCGATTGGCGCCTCTTTGCCCGGATTCCCGCCTTCCGCGATCTCCACGGCGCGACCGGTCTGAATCTTCTCGGCCGCCGGGCTCGACGTTGGATTCCTCTATGCGCTCCTCTACAGGCGCCGCCGCGAGGATGCGAGGACCCGAAGGCCCCAGGGAAGGAAACCCGAAGTCGACCGGGTCCAGGGCCCCTCGTGAGATTTTCTCTCCCTGCTGGGGAGGCGAGAGGATGATGCCAGCCTGTCCCGGCATCAGGCTGACGTAGAGCGCAACGCCGGCGGCTACCGCCAAGCTCAGAAGGAAGAGGCGCCGAACCTCACGCAGTGGAGCTGCCGGGCGTGACCTCGTGGCGGTAGATGACTTGAATTCCGGCTTGGGCTGCGTCGCCGCCCATTGCTCCCGGCCATCGTCCCCGGCCCCCCTGGTTTCGCCCATGCCCTCATTCCCCCTGGATTACATCTGGCTTCCCGATTCTGCCATATCCAGAGGATGGCTAAAGCCGGAGGTGGCGGCGTTGTTTCGGCCCGTACGCAGCCGAGGTGCCAGCCCGGGCGCGTTCACGTACCTCTAGGGACATACATGGTGATGCAACGGAATTGAGGAGGCAGGCGATTTAGATGTTTGTCTCGGCGAGTTGCGCCGAGATGTCCTGCATGCTCGCCACGTCGCGAGCAGCCACTGCGACTACGAGCCCGTCTTCAGGGTCCAAGAAAACGGCTGCTCCGCCCTGCGGGAGTTTGATTTCGTACATCTTGGTGCCTCCGCGCGAAACCCTGTCGAGCGACACGTTGGAACTCGCCTCTTCGCCGATGGGCAGGAACTCCTTGTCGAGGCCTTCGAGCTCCGCCGGGTCCGTGCCGATGATTACGACGGTGCCCAGGGGCAAGCCGTCGCGCGTCACCATCCGCCCATCGAAACGAAGCTCGAGGCCGGCCATCTCGGGGTTGCCGGCGATGGCTTTCTCGGCGAGGTCCTTTGCCTCAGGCGGCCACTCTTCATAGGAATAGCCGCGCGGACTACCGAAGGCGGCGTCGATTTCCTCGTCGCTGGGGACGTTCGACTTGAAAAGGGTCACGTAAGCACCGAAGCTCAGCGCAGCAACGAGCACGATCACCGCTGCGGCCACCAATAGAGGAACCATCGGTTTCTTGGGAGGAGGGCTGCCCCAAGAGGCCTCCGACGTCCGTTGCCGAAGTTGCTCGCCGGTGACCTTTACGGCGGCCCAGGTCTCGCCTGGGTCCTTGGCATCGACCTCGGGGCGGCTTTTCGATGGTGGCGACGGCGGTTGCAGCCGGCGCCGTTCGGGTTTCGGCCGGTGAAACATCTGGGTGCGGCATTTTGTTGCTCCCATTTCTGCTCCCCTGTGCTCCACCGGAACCAGACATCACCCGACCGTTGCCACCAGGTGCCGTCTATCTGGCGAGGGTCTTCCGTGGCGTGGGTACCGACCAGCGCGGATTCCAGCTTTAGCCAGGGATTCCTTAGAGCTTGGCTAGGATCGGCCTCAACCGCATTTCCAACAAGGGAGGCGCCATGCCCGCGTACGTCATCGCCGACATAGAGGTCACCGATTCTTCCGGCTACAAGGGATACGCTGAGCAGGCGCCGCCTACAGTCGCCTCCCACGGAGGCCGCTATCTTGCGCGCGGAGGGGCGCTGCAGACGCTCGAGGGAGAATGGCGTCCTCACCGCTTGGTAATCCTCGAGTTCGAGAGTGTCGAGGCGGCCCAACGCTGGCACTCTTCAGAGGACTACGCCGAGCCCAAAGCGCTGCGGCAGCGCACCTCACGCGGGAGCTTCGTAGTGGTGGAGGGACTCTGAGAGCCTAGTGTTTCGGGCGTTAGGATGGAAATAGTTGTCTCGTCCAACTAGACACTCGTCCAACTAGACACTCGTCCAACTAGACAGGGGAGGAAACAAGAATGCGACGGTTAGCCGCAGTCATGGGGGCCGCAGTGTTGAGTCTCGGTCTCGCCTCAGGGAGCTTCGCGGCCTCGGGCGGCGAGGACACAATTCCCCTCCCGGATGGCTTTCAGCCCGAGGGCATCGCCATCGACGGCACCCACTTCTTCACCGGCTCGATCTCGACCGGCGCGGTCTACAGAGGAGACGTTCGCTCTGAGGAGGGCACAATTCTTGTGCCGGGGGGCGCGGGCCGCGCATCCATCGGGCTCAAAGTGGACGATGGCCGGCTGTTTGTAGCCGGAGGCCCCACCGGGCAGGCATACGTTTACGACGCCCACACGGGAGCAGAGCTTGCTACCTACCGTCTCACTAGTGAGGCGACTTTCGTCAACGATGTCGTTGTTACGCCGCAGGCAGCCTGGTTCACCGATTCCGTGAATCCCGTGCTGTACAAAGTTCCCCTTACACAGAACGGAGGGCTCAGTGGCCAGAGTGCCGTGAGTACGGTTCCCTTGACCGGCGACCTTCGTTACCAGGAGGGGTTCAACGTCAATGGGATCGATGCCACTCCTAACGGAAAGAAGCTTGTCATCGTGCAAACGAACACGGGCATGCTGTTCACCGTCGCGCCTCACAGCGGACGCACCACACGCATCGACCTCGATCATGAGCGAGTGAGATTCGGCGACGGCCTCCTGCTGGACGGTCACACCCTCTATGTGGTTCAGAACTTCCAGAACCGCGTTGCCGTCGTTGATCTCGAGAGCGATCTCGAATCGGGCGACGTGGTCGAGCGGGTCCGTGACGGCGACTTCGACATACCCACCACCGTTGCACAGAGAGGTGACCGCCTCTATCTGGTGAACGCTCGTTTCACGACGCCGCCGACTCCTCAGACCGAGTATTGGATCACCGTCATTCACAAGCCACACGAAAAAGACTGACCGGCGTAGTCCGGCGGGCGGGCTGTTCGACGAGTATCACCGCGATCCTGCAGAATCGCGGTGATGGCTTCCACAGAGCTCGTCCGCCTCGGGCACAGTCCCGCCCCGCCGTGGGTGACTCAGGACGCCGTTCAGTCCTTGAGTCTCAGGGAGGGACTGCCCTTCGAACGCCACGAATACGAACTTCGGAAGAGGCGAGTATTCGAGGGCCTCGAGCGGCTCGGGGCCGACGCGATCGTCGTCTTTCGCCCTTCCAGTGCCGAGTACCTGTGTGGCTACCACACCATTGAGACGGTCCCGCAGCCGCTGATCGTGGCGCCCTCGCTGCTGCAGTTACTGGTGCCCGATCCCGAGGTCGGCAGAGCCCTCGTCAGCTCAAACGCCGAAGAGATCCTTTTCTGCTCCCAGTTCGACGACGCTCTGAGCCTTCTAGCCGAACACCTCGAGCGAGAGTTGGGGGCGGGAGCAACAGTGGCAATCGAGCCTCTCGATCCCAAGATGCCCCACGCCTTCGTGACCATGCTCTTGGGCCGCGGCCTGAGGGTTGTGCAAGGAGACTTCCTGGTCGAGCGAATTCGCCTGGTGTTGTCCGAGGCTGAGGTCTCCTGCATGGAGCGCGCCGGAAGGATCACGGGCAGCGGCATCGCCGCCGCGGTGGAGGCGCTGGCCTCGCCGGGCGTTACGGACTCAGCTGTGGCGGCGGCGGCCCGTGCCGCGCTGGCCCGGGAGGCGAACTCCGGCGCTCCGCTGGGAGTGATCGTGGCTACCGGCCGGCGCGCCGGGGTGGTTCATTCCAACTGGAACGGCTCCACCCTGGCCGGGGGAACGACGACCTTTTTGGAGATGTCCGGGGCGCACCATCGTTACTGCGCGCCGCTAATGCGAACGGTCGCTCAAGGGCCCCTGAACAAGCGAAATAGGAGGCTCGCCGAGCTTTCCCATCTGATGCTCGAGGTGGTTCTGGAGGAGGCGCGCGCCGGCGCGACTTGCTCCGATGTCGCCACCAAAGCCCTGGATCACCTGGGGCCGCTCGAGGACTGGATCGCCTTTCATTTCACGTTCGGTTATCCGGTCGGCCTGGCCCACTCACCGACGTGGATGGACGGAGCACCGTTTTTCATCACCCAGGACAACCCCCGGCCCCTGGAGTCGGGAATGGCCTTTCACGTCCCCGCCTCGTTCCGGGCCTTTGGTGAGTCGGGAGTTGGCCTGAGCCACACGATTCTCGTTACTGAGCAAGGGGGCCGGGTCCTGACTCCCGGCCCCGCCGAGGTGATCGAGCTCTAAGGGCCCACGCCTTTCGAGCGCCTCCCGGCGCGGCGTTTTTGAGCGCCTGCGAGGTCCCTTTTGGGCACTCTGGGTCCCACAAAAGATCGGGAGTCGCGTTTTTAGTCCCCTAGAATCCAGTCGTAACGCACTCGGAACGGCGGGGACAGATAATGAGGTCGATGACAGACCGTATCGCGGCGCGCCTCGCCTGGGCCATGTTCGCCGTCGTGAGCGCAACTCTCGTGGGCGCGCTGGGTTTCGCCATTATCAACGGCTCCCTCTTTGGGTCATCGGAGGATACCTCGGGGGTCCTCGGGCCCGTCTTGTTCTTTGCTTTTCCCGTGGTCGGAATCCTGGTTGCCAGTAGGTTGCCGCGCAATCCCATCGGCTGGATCCTT
>JACDAL010000087.1 GCA_013695465.1 Actinomycetota bacterium
GATCGGTGCGGCGGTCGCCAGTGCAGACTCCCAGCGCCGCTCCTTTCCTGATCCAGTCATGGTAGACGCGGTCCCTGAGCCGGTCGTCGTCCACATGCGCGAAGAGGGTCTCCTTGCTCTTGCAGCTATCATCACCCCTGGGAGTCGTGGCCAGCTTTGAAACGGGCTGTGAGCGCTCAGCCATTCGGCGATCCGAGTTCTTTTCTCCTGTGAAACTATTGCCGCCGGCCCCACCTACGGAACAGGCAGCGAGCGCCGTTAACCAGAAGCAGGGCTGCTGCTGCGGCCCGCGGGGAAAGGCCGCGATTACTTTGCCAAGAATCGAAACCTGGATCATCGAGAAAACGTGCTTGTTCCACCATGCGTCCTAACCTGGGGGCGGCTCTCACGCTCCGCGCTTCTCCGTCTCGTCTCGACGAGTGCGGGGCGCGCGCTCGGCTATCGGGCGCTGGGAGCCCCCCACCAGGATGCAGGCCGCCTCGTGAGCTTCACCAACCGGGCGCAGCTCCGGGTCGATCGACTTGCAGCGTTCCTCCACCATCGGACAGCGAGGGGCAAACCGGCACCCCGGTGGAATGTCGGTGGGGTTGGGTGTCTCGCCCTCCAGCAGCTGTGGACGGGCGCGCGCAAGCGGGTCCCGGCTCGGCACCACCGATATCAGGGCGCGCGTATAAGGATGCTGGGGGTTGCGCACGACATCTACCGCCGGTCCCAACTCGACGATGCGGCCTAAGTACATGACGGCGATGCGGTCCGCATAGTGGGCCGCGGTCGAGAGATCGTGAGTGATCATGAGGATCCCTAGGCCCGACCGTCGCAGCCCGGCCAAAAGGTCAAGGATTCCGGCGCGCACCGAGACATCGAGCATCGAAACCGGCTCGTCGGCGACCAGCAGGGCGGGATTCAACACCAGGCTGGCCGCGATCGCAACGCGTTGACGCTGGCCCCCGGAGAGCTCATGCGGGTAGCGGTCGATGTAGAGCTCGGGCGGAGAGAGCCCGGCCCGCTCCAGGGCCGAGAGAATCTGTTGTCGTCCATCACCTGCCACATCCACTCCATGGATGGCCAACGGCTCCTCGATGGTGTCGCGCACACGGAAACGAGGATCCAGCGACTCGTAGGGGTCCTGATACACGAGCTGGATCTCTCGACGCAAAGGGCGCATTTCCCCGGCCGACAAACGGGTTATGTCCTTCCCCTTGAATAGGATGCGGCCGCTGTTCGGCTCGATCATCCGAACGATGGTTTGCGCGGTGGTGGTCTTGCCGCAGCCCGATTCGCCGACCAGCGCCAGCAGCTCCCCTGAGTGCACGGTAAAGGACACTCCGTCCAGGGCGTGAACGCTGCTCTCCGGCTTCCTCGTAATGGTCCCGAGGAAGCCGCGCCCGAGCCGATAATGTGTCACAAGGTTCTCGACCTCCAGAAGAGGCGGCCCCGAACTCATCTTGCTCCGGTCGCTCCCGCTCCGCCCAGGCGCTCGGCCGGAACTTCGTTGAGGTGACACGCGGCTACGTGTCTTTCTGCCACCGACACCGTCCGCGGCGTGACGGTCGGGCACGGCGCGAATGCCCGATCGCAACGCGGCTGGAAGGGACAGCCGGTGATCACCCGATCAAGTCGCGGAGGTGAGCCCGGGATCGAAATGATCTTCTCTTTGCCATGAAGGTCGGGAGTGGCGGCGAATAGAAGCCTCGTGTAGGGATGGCGAGCGTCGTGATAGAGGTCGGCAGTTGCGCCCTCTTCGGCGATACGACCTGCGTACATCACTGCCGCGCGTCCACAGGTCTGGGCGACGACGGGAAGGTCGTGAGTCACGAACACGAGCGCCAATCCGAGCTCTTCGGTGAGACCCACCAACAGCTCTAGGATCTGCGCCTGCACCATTACATCCAGCGCAGTTGTCGGCTCGTCGGCAAGCAATATCTTGGGTCCACAGGCGAGCGCCATTGCGATGGCGGCGCGCTGCCTCATGCCGCCTGAAAACTCGTGCGGATAACGATCGGCCCGACTCCCGGGAATGCCTACCAACTCCAGTAGATCGCCCACCCGGCCTTTGGCCTGGCGTCCGCGCGCCGTCCCATGAAGCTCCATGGGTTCTGCGATCTGGTCTCCGATCCTCTTCACTGGGTTGAACGCGTTCATAGCCCCCTGGAAGACCATCGCAATGTCCTTCCAACGGTGGGGCGCCACCGTGTTCTCACCCTCCTCCAGGATGTCCTCGCCGTTGAAAAGTACCCTCCCCGCAACGCTGGCGTTGGCGGGAAGCAATCCCATCACTGCAAGGATAGTCGTGGTCTTCCCACATCCGGATTCACCGACCAGCCCCATCCGTTCCCCAGGCTCCAGCTCGAAGCTCACTCCTTGAACGGCATGAAGCTCGCCCTCGTCCAGGTCGAACCAGATGTGGAGATCCTCGACCTGAAGAATCGCTTCAGACATGTCGCTATACCCCTCCTGGCTCGCGAGGAAAGGAACGGAGACGGAACCTGTGCACCGAAAGATGCCCCACCTTGAGGCGGGGATTCATGGCGTCTTCCATTGATTGGCCGACCATCGTGCACGCAAGGATGACGAGTGTGACGCAGATACCGGGCGGAACGATCGCCCACCATGCATCGCTAAAGATCGCCCCTCCCGTCAGGGAGTTCTGGATCAGCTTCCCCCACGACACCTGCGAAGGATCCCCCAGCCCCAGAAAGGCGATGTAGGTTTCGGCGAAGATCGCCGTAGCAACCGTAAGAACTGTGTTAGCGACCAACAACGGCGTCACCTGCGGCAGGACATGCTTGATGATCAGCCGGGCGTTACTCGCCCCCAGGGAGCGCGCCCGTTTGACGTAGACCTGCTCGCGCACACTCTTCACCTGGGCCCTCAGCAAACGTGCGGTGCTCGTCCAGTAGATCACCGCGATGATCACGACGATATTGAACAAGCTCTGCCCCCAGATTGCGGCGACGACGATCATCAGCGGGACGTCGGGAATGACCAGGAAGTAGTCGGTTACCCGCATCAAGACGGTATCGGTCTTACCGCCCATGTAGCCGGACAAGATGCCCACCGTGCCTCCGATCAGCATCGCCATTAAAGACGCCGCAAACCCCACAAGTAAGGACACTCTCGCCCCCCAGATAAGAAGCGTCAGCATGTCGATCCCGCCGTCGTCGAGGCCGAGCAGGTGCGCCGACGAAGGCCGTCCGTAAACGTCGCCGACCTTGGCCGTCGGGCTGTAGGGCGAGAGCAACGGGGCGGCCGCAGCGACGAGAACGAATAGAGCAAGGACGATGGCGCCCACCAGGGCTTGACGATCGCCGGTCAAAAATCTCCGCACGGGTCCCTGTCGCGTCCCACCCGAGGCAACCGGGGCCGTCACGGCTTCCCCGGTGGGGGGAATCGGCTCCATCGTCATGTGGTCACCCGGGGGTCGAGCTTGAAGTACAAGAGGTCGGCCACGAAGTTGAAGAAGATGACCGTGAGTGTCAGCAACAGGAAGGCGCCCTGAAGCACCGGATAGTCCCGCCGGTCGATTGCATCGATCGTTGCCAGCCCGATCCCCGGATAAGAGAAGACCTCCTCGATGACGATCGCTCCTGCAAGGATGTACCCGAACGACAACGCGATCAGCGTCACCAGCGGGAGCATGGCGTTTCTAAGACCGTGGCGGTACACGATCCGAAGGTTCTTGAGCCCCTTGGCTCGGGCAGTAAGAACGTAATCCTCTCCGAGCGTCTCCAGCATTGAAGAGCGCACGATCAAAGCGTACTCGCCGTAGAGCCCGA
>JACDAL010000061.1 GCA_013695465.1 Actinomycetota bacterium
TCGAGCTCCTCGAAGCCGAGGTGCTGGGGGACGCCGCGTACACCGTCGGCTTCGAGCACACCTCCGCGTCCGTCAACGGCGTGCCGCGCACCTATACCCTGCGCGCGACGCAGATCTACCGGCGTGAGGACGATGCGTGGAAGGTGGCGCACCGGCACGGGAGCGCGCCGCCGGAGTAACTGGCTGGGGCATCCTGATAGCGCTGCTCCATCACGCTCGACAAACCGTGACAGTGAGGGAAACCACGACAGTGAGGGAAACCATGACCCTCACTCGTAGGCGCGCTGCCCGGGCGTCCTGGAAAAGACCCTGAACTCGCCGGCAATAGGGATTGCGGTCGAGGATTCGAAGAGCTTCCTCGACATGGAGAAGACCAGCATGATCATTGTTGGCCAAGTACTGAATCTCCTGTAAACGCTGCGGCCTGAGTCAAGCAGCCTTCTTCCGCCGGCGCGCCCGTTTAGGAATGCCTTCGGGCGGCGGGTCGATCCCAAGTTGCTGACGGAGCAGGCGCAGCTGCTGTCGTTCGATCTCCGAAACCGACACCCGGTTCCAGCGATCGGAGACGCGCATGAGGGTGGCGAAGACCAGCTTCATGGCCGACTTCTCGTCGCCGAAACGGGGGATGACCTTGGATCTCCGGCGCTCCTCTTCAAAGGTACGTTCCAGCAGGTTGGTGGTGCGGGTGTTGATGCGATGTCGCACCGGGAGTCTGAGGTGCGCTAGCGACGCCTCGAGGTCGTCCGAGAGACAAGCCATCGCCGCCGGATAGCGGTCGGAGAAGCGCTCGATCACCGTGGCGGCCGCCTGCTCGCCTGCCTCCAGGGTGGGAGCGTCGCGCACCGCCCGGACGTGAGCCAAGACCTCCTCGGCGCCCTCGGCCGGCAGCTTGGAGCGGATGTTTGACAGCTTGTGATACCAGCAGCGGATGCGCAAGCTCTTGGAGAAGACCTTGGCGATGGCGTTGAGAAGCCCGGGAGCACCGTCTGAGGTGACCGAGGTCGGTGTCTTCAGCCCCCGGCCCACCATGTCGCGCAGGAACTCGGTCCAGCAGGCCTCGGACTCCTTGTTGCCTACCGCGAGGTGCAGCAAAACCTTGCGGCCATCGCAGGTGATGCACCAGGCGCAGAGGATCCCTTCCTTGGCGCCGTAGTGACGCAGGCTCTCGTAGATCCCGTCCACGAAGAGGTATGAGACGTCGATCTCGGACAGGTCGCGGGTGCGAAAGCCCTGGTAGTCCTCCCACAGCTGGTCGGTGATCTCTGAGACCGCGCTCCTGGAGATCAACAGCTCGCCGGTCGCGTCCCGAAAGCAGTCCTCGACGTCTCGGGTCGACAGCCCCCGCGCGTACATCTCTACGACAAGGCGCTCCAAGACCTCTGAGTTGCCGTCCAGAAACTCCATGAGTCTCGAGCGATAGGGGCTCTTTGAGCCGCGCACCTGCGGGACCTTGACGGGGTACCGCTCCCTCCGCCGTCTTGAGGCGGGTGTCCTCATACCCGTTGCGATAGCGGGTCTGCTGCTCGCCCTCCGAGCGTCGCTCGTAGTGCCCACGCCCCAGGGAATCGGTCTGCTCCTGCTCCAGTCCCTGCTGCACGAGGTAGCATAGACTTAGCTCGGCGAGCTCGGACAGAAGGTTCGCTTCCTGGTCGAGGCCTCGGCTGAGCAGGTAGTCTATTTCCTCGCGTATCACGGTGCTGGGCGGTACCCTTCTCACTGGCCTGAGCCTCCTTCGGTCGACTTCCCGGTCTTCCGTATGGTGACTCAGGCCGCTTGCTTTTACAGGGAATCTAGGACATCACCATCATTGTTGAGGAGAGGGCGATCCTTAGCTGATGTCTCCGCTGAGCGACGATTCGGACGAGATCAAAGCTAGCCGGATAGTCGTCCGCTCAAATCGCTAGACAAGCGAATAGGTCGCGGCGATAACTAAGGATGGCTCGTGTCGCCCTTTCGTTCGCATCCTGCCGGGGGTTCGAACCTGCACACCGCCCCGTCAGCCACCAACACTGAGGCTGACGGACGCCGAGTTGACCTGGAATTGACGCGGAAATTGATACGACTCCACCGGATGAGGCAGGAGAAGCTAGGAGCCAAACCACTCCTCTACCTGCGGAAGCCGTTAAAACGAGATTCAGGACGGCTGGTTGGGATGCCTCAGGAAGCGAGCGAAGAACTCTTAATGCGTAGGTTCAGGGTTCGATTCCCTGGCGGCCCACCCCGTATGTCGTGCTCCGGGTGTTGCTTGACACTCCGGCGTCAGCTGATCGTTTACGCAGTTCCGGCTGATCCTTTACAGGTGTTCAGGGTGATGGTTGACGGTGGCTCCGGCTGATCGTTTACAGCGCGCGGTTTCCTGACTCCGACCCGTCGCAGGAAGGAATCCTGCGCGTGGTCCCCGAGAGAACGCAGGGAGATGTCTTCTAGATCCGAGGAAAAGGAGCCGCCGTCGCCGAGGAGACCACGATCTGGGCTCCCGAGGCGGCCGGTGAGATGCGGGCGCCCAAGTGGACCCTCCTGTGACATGGTCGGCTCGCCGGTGTGGAGCCCATGCGGACCTTGAGCTCGACTCCCTTTCCGAGTCATGGGTGGAGAGGATGGGCCTCGACCGCCGCGGTGACGGCGTCGTGGTCTTTGGAGAAGGCGTAGAAGAGAGCGTCCCCCTGGGTGTCGACCTCAATCCTTGGGTGGGACGAAAAGGCATCGCGCAGGACTGACCATGGCGATCTCGGTGAGGACCGCTGGCCAGTCGACGTCGCTCTGCGCGGTGGCTCTCGAAGGGCTTGCCGCTGAAGCCGTGCTCGGGAGGAATCTAGAGCCATGCCGTGCATCTCCGCGGTGCCGCTATTACTTTCCGGCCCCTTTGGGATGGCGGGTTTGACGTGAAACGCAACCAGACCTGGTGGAGACGCTCGCGGTCGGCCTGACGTACCATTGCTCGGTGCCGTACGACGAAGACCTCGCAGTTCGCATACGCGAAATAGTTGGCAGCGAACCCGATTTGACAGAGAAGAAGATGTTCGGCGGGCTCGCATTCCTTATTCGGGGAAACATGGCGGTTGCGGCAAGCGGCCAAGGTGGCGTGCTGGTACGCGTCGACCCGGCGACATCCGACAAGCTCGTCGCGACGACGAGCGCTTATCCCATGGAGATGCGCGGTCGAACAATGAAGGGGTGGCTTCGGGTTGACGCCACAGATGTCCGCACTAAGCGTGAGCTTGCTAGATGGGTCAGGCTCGGAGCGACGTACGCCCGCTCGCTGCCCGGGAAGCGATAGGCCAACCCGAACATCGTGAGGCCGCCGAATGCGCAGTTGTCGACCGTTACCGAGCGTTGTTCCATGTCTTTTGCGTTCTCTCGCCAGATTTCTTGGGGTTCAGGTGGCCCCTCTGCGCAAGTTCGGCTCGCCCTCTGCTGCTACAAGCTCGGTTGTGAGGCCAGCCCAGCTCCGCCGAGCCGCCTACCACTTGTAGCCGTGGCCGGGCCGCCTGCGTTTAGTCAAGCACGCGACAACTTGCCTTCGGTCGAGACAGCCACGACGAGGCGGCTTGACGCTTACGATTGAACATCCAGCCAGGACCGGGATGTGCATGAGACAGCTGCCCGAAGGCACCGTCACGTTCGTCTTCACCGACATCGAGGGCTCTACGCGCCTCCTCCGCACCCTCGGTAACCACTACCGAGACGCCCTCGAAGACCAACGCACCATCCTGCGCGACGCGTTCACCTCCCACGGCGGCGTCGAGGTCGACACCCAGGGAGACGCCTTCTTCGTCGCCTTCAGTCCCCCCGAGAGGCACTGCAAAGCCGCGATCCGAGGACAACGCGCCCTCGCCGAACATCCCTGACAGGGAGGCGAGCTGCGCGTCCGCATGGGCATCCACACCGGCACTCCGGAGTCACCGAGGAGGCTATGTCGGATCAAACGTCCACTTGGGCGCCCGCATCTGCGCCACGGCCCTTACCTGAACACCCAAGCTGGGACCGCGCTCAAAGCGACGCTCGTCGCGTGCAGCCACCATCAGGTCCGTGCCATGATCAATGCAAAGCATCGGTGCGATGAGGCGCCCAACCAATCCGCTGGAACTTGGCTATCGCCTCATAGGTGCCCGCACCTGCAGTTTGCTCCTGCTCGGTGGCCCTCATTCCTTTTCCCCCTGGACGTCGCTGAGCGACGACCAGACTTCATCGAGTTTCGGATCGACAAGTCCAGCACCGATGTTCTCAATCAAAATCGCAAGGACATGATCTTGGCCCGTTGCTGATGGCGAACGAATGGCCTGGATACCCAACGAGTGAGCCGCCTCTCCGATGCTTCTGGTGACCGACAAGTCTTCAGCCACGAGATCGAGTTCAGTAATCCCTAGGCGGGGAAGGTTCTCTTCGATTGTCAAGTCGACGATTCGCTCCAAGCGGAGCGCGTAACGAAATACGTGGCGGGGCAGCAGCCCTTCCGGTCCGATCACTAGTCGGTTCCCCGCTCGAAAAAACTCAGCCGCCGCGCACGCACGAGTGGAACAAAGATAGAGAACCGGAAAGCTCTCAGGTGGATTGAACCGCCCCCCACGCCGACGCGCGCCCTCGCCGCTTAATGGATCGAATCGAGGCGCTTGTTGCCGATACCCATCGTCTTCGTAGGGAACAACGGAAATAGCGGCTACAAGCGCCGGGTCCATACGAGCCACTAAAGGCCTAGGCGGTGACGCCTTCGGCCAGGGCGAGGATTGACCCAATCACTTTCTGGTACTCGCCGCGCGCGACTACGTCCAGTGGCTTCTCATAGCCGAGGTCCGGACTTGGACTGCGGAGCCAGAGCCGGGCTGGCTCGTCGCGCAATACACGTCGAAGCAAATCAACCACAGCTTTGAGCTCGAGGAGCCGCTCCTCCGTATCCCGCCTTGGAGTGCTGCGTGAGGCCTGCCAGCGAGTCACACTCCTGGGGCTTGTGCCCAGGACCCGAGCCACGTCTGCCCCATCGAGAACGTCCGCCTCGAGGAGCCGATCCAGCACCTCGACCACCTCCGCCAAAGCGGCACCTCCTTACATGTTTGTGATTCGGCTGGTTCCTGTCTATGATATCAGACACTGAACGTCGCGCAAAAATCGCGCGGATAGGAGGCCAAATGTGCTAGGGCCCCATCTACCCCGCATCCACGCTGGGAATGCCTCTCCCATCGATCGATCCCTCGAACCGCCCAAACTCGATGGATCAGTCCTCGATCTGACCTGGGCTCTGGTTCAGGCCCCGTGCCGCGACCTGCTCGGGCGGGGGGCTCGCCTCGTACGCCGCGACCCACTCGTCGTGGTCGTCGAGCGGCTCGAGTCGGACGCTGAGACCCTGACCGCCGGCCCGGATGATGCGCACGAGGGTCTCGAAGCTCGGTGACTTCCGCCCTGCCTCGTAGGCAGATGGTCATGATGTCCGTTCGGATGTCGGTGTCGATACCCAATCGGTGTCGCCTCGAGGGCGCCCACTGTCCCGCGTTCATGCGTACGGATGCCTCATGCGCGCGAGATGGCCTCGCTCACGTCCTGATGCGGTAGCGGAGGTGAACCATGCCGCTCCCGAAACGGCGCTCGTCCACCAAGTCGAGCCTCACGCTGATGTTGTTGGGGAGGGACCGTTTGCCGCCTCCTATCACAATCGGCGCTATGAACAGGTGGCACTCGTCGACCAATCCGGCCGTGAACGCCTGGGCGGCGAGGCCGGGGCCGCCTATGGTGAGGTCACGTTCCGCTTCTACCTTCATCTGCCGGACGGCTTCGGGGTCGAACTCTCGCTCGATCCGCGTCCTGGCGCTAGACACGGTCTGAAACGTCCTCGAGTACACGATCTTGTCGGCCGTCTGCCATATCTCCGCGAAATCCCGCATGTAAGGCGACTGGTCGGTGAGGGGTAGCGTTTCCCAGGCGACCATCACCTCGTACAACCGGCGCCCGTAGAGGTAAATCCCGACCGGCCGCTGGAGGTCGTTGATGAAGCTGTGCACCTCCTCGTCGGGCTCACCCCAGTCGAAGTTGCCGTTCTCGTCCTCTATGTACCCGTCGAGCGACGTGATCGACGAGTAGATCAGCTTGGCCATCTTCGTCTCCCTCTTACGCTCCTCATCGCTCGGGGCGATCTCGTCGAGCAAGCGGTGCGAGTACGAACCCATCGAATGAGATCGATCATCTCGACAGCCACCTTTGCCATGGCTCGAAACTCCAAGGCTAGTCTTCGAGCCTGCGCCGGCGCTCGACCTCGGCATCGGTCGGCTCGTCCAATGCGAATGATCCTGTGGCGATCTCGCCCGCCGGCTCGTAGGTGGCGATCATGACGCCCGTCGTGGAAACCTTGCCGTCCGTAAGCTTCAGGCCACTGGGGATGGTGCCCTCGGCGAAAAGCCGCTTCCCCGCGCCCACCACGACTGGGAAGATCCATAGCCGGTACTCGTCGATGAGGTTGTGCCGCAACAGCGACCGGATGAGGTTGCCGCTGCCGTGAACCTGGAGCTCGGAACCTTGTTGCTGCTTGAGCGTCCCGATCTCCTGGGCCACATCTCCCTCGATTAAGACCGAGGTGCTCCGGTCCAACGAGCGCAGCGTCCTTGACGCGACGTATTTCGTAGCCTCGTTCAGCGGTTTGGCGCCTGGGTCGTTGGCAATATCAGTATCAGCTGAGCACCAGCCCGCTGGTCACGTTCGTCATCGTTCCGGTAATGCCCGCCGCCCGGTCGGACGCCAGGAACGCCGCCACCTCGGTGACATCGGCCAGTCTAGGAGCGCGGC
>JACDAL010000062.1 GCA_013695465.1 Actinomycetota bacterium
TCGGCTTGGCGGCCGGGGAAGCGTTACCCGCGGGAAGGGCCTTGGGGCTCGGCTGCAAAGGCACCGCCTTGAGGATGATTCTTTGCTGAGCGATGGTCCACAGGTTGGTCGTGAGCCAGTAGATGACCAGGCCCGACGGAAAGCTGAACGAGAACACCATCAACATGACCGGCATCACCTTGGTGAACATCTGCATCTGCTGGGCCATGGGGCTGTCCTGCGCCTGCGCCGCCTGCCTTCCCTGCATCTGCTTCTGCTGGTAGAAGGTCGTGAGCCCCATCAAGACCACCAAGAGGAGGTAGGGAAGTGCGGTGAGCAGACCCCTCCCGCAGGCCTCCGCCAGAATCGGCGTACCGTCCCCTCGCAACGCCAAGGACGAGGAGCAGTCGAGTCGCAGCCCGAGAAAGTTGTGTACAGGCAGGGGGTGGTTGAACAGAGCCTTGGCGAGGGCGGAGTCGTGGATCGTGGACATGAAGCCCTCCACCTTGCCGGGAACGAAATCCAACGCCCCGCTGGCGGCCGCGGTCGCCTTGTAGCCCATGTACTTGAGCGGCTGCCGGATCACGTAGAAGAGCCCGAACAGCACGGGCATCTGCAGCACCAGAGGTCCGCATCCCCCGAAGGGGTTCACCCCGTGCTCCTTGAACAGGAGCATCTGTTCCTCGTTGAGCTTCTGCCGGTTCCCCTTGTGCTTCGCCCGCAGCTTGGTGAGCTCGGGCTGAATTTTCTGCATCTCCCGCATCGAACGCGTCTGCTTTATCGACAGCGGGAGCAGAAGCACGCGCGTCGCCAGGGTCAGAAGGATGATCGCTAGGCCATAGCTGGGGACCAAGGCGTAGAAGCCCGCCAGGGCGCCGGCGAAGACCTCGAAATAGCCCATCTAACGCCGGCTTCGAGCAAGGGGGACGGGGTCGAGCCCGCCGGGATTCCACGGGTGACAGCGAGTCACGCGGGCTAGGCTCATAGCTGCGCCCCGGAGGGCGCCGTGGCCTCGAATCGCCTCCAAGGCGTAAGCCGAGCATGTCGGCTCGAACCGGCATCGGCGCGGAAGCCCAGACGAAACCATCCGGTACAGGTTGAGAGCCCCAACCATCGACCCGGCCAGGGGGCTCATTGGGCGGCCCCCACCTTCCGAACGGCGCACGCCATCTCTTGTACCAAGTCCTGGAAGTTACGCACGGCAGCAGATCCGTCTGCCCGGATCACAACATCCCAGCCAACCCCCGGCACCACAAGCCGAGCGGCGCTCCGCAGCCGTCGGCGTACCCGATTGCGAGTTACCGCGCTACGGGGAGTCACGGCTACCATCAATCCCACACGCGTCGGCCCATGACGTTCCTGGAAGTACAGAGTGAGCCCCTCTCGCCGGATTCTCTGGCCGATCCGCAGCACTCGCCGGAACGCGTGGCCTCCGCTCAACGATTCCTTCCGCCACATTGCCCCGGGCTCAAGCCGACAGCCGGGCACGGCCCTTGGCCCGCCTGTTCTTCAGAATCGAGCGCCCGGCGCGTGTCCGCATACGGGCCCGGAAGCCGTGCTTTCGTTTGCGGCGTCGATTGTTGGGTTGGAACGTGCGCTTGGTCATCGGCTGGCCGTCTCTTTCACGGCTGACCTCCGCAGAGGTTGGGGCCGTCGCGAAATACCGGAGTTGTAGAACGTGTGGCGGAAGTATAGCCGAGCGACGTTTCTGCACGTCAATTGCTCCGGCGCCGAAACTTCCTCGCGCGCCGGGCAATCTCCCCTTGACTCGCCTCACGTACGGCTGCTTAGGATAGAGCCGGTCCTTATCCACAAAACAAGGCGAGTCGAGTCCTGGTACTTCCCCCAAAACGCTGTCGGGTTTGGCGCGTCCATACCTGGGCGCACCGCAGCCCCTTATCCACATCTGTGGATAAGGGTGTTGACACTGCTGGATTTAACACGAGTCTTCCTGAGACACAGGGGGGCCGGGCTCCTTGAGCCACTGGGGGAACAGACATGAATACCTTCACCACCTCGGTCCGGGGCGAACCCACGCTCTCACCTCAACAGCTCTGGGACGTCGCCGCCCGAGAGCTCCGTTCCCGGCTCTCAGAAGGGACCTTCGCGGCCTGGTTCGGTGACTGCGAAGCCCTCTCCTTCGACGGTGCTCTTCTCGAGCTGAGCGTCCCCAGCCCCTTCACACGAGACTGGATCGACAGCCGCTACCGCGGAGCCGTCGAGACGGCACTAGTCAACGCTGCCGGGGGCCACGTGGACCTCCTCCTGACACCCCTGGCCCCGGCCCCCTCCCCGGCCCCCCACGCAGAGCCTCGCCCCTCGTCCTCACGGCTCCCAGCTCCGCACGATCCTGCGCCCCCACGCCCCGACCACGTCTTTCTGCCCAAGTACACCTTTGACTCCTTCGTCATAGGCTCTTCCAACCGTTTCCCACACGCCGCGGCGCTGGCCGTGGCAGAAGCACCCGCGCACGCCTACAACCCCCTGTTCATCTACGGCGGAGCGGGGTTGGGAAAGACCCACCTGTTGCATGCCATGGGCCGCTACGTCGCCGAGTGTCACCCCGACCTCGTAGTTCGCTACGTATCCACCGAACAGTTCATCAATGAATTCCTGGTCGCGGTTCAGCGCCGCAGCTTCCCCGAATTCCACCGACGCTACCGAGCAGCCGACGTTCTGTTGATCGACGACATCCAGTTCCTCGAGGGCAAGGAGCGGACCCAAGAGGAGTTCTTCCATACCTTCAACGCGCTCCATCCCGCCAGTCAGCTTGTCATCACCTCTGACCGCGCGCCCAAGCGCATCGCCACTCTCGAAGAGCGGCTACGCACCCGCTTCGAATGGGGCCTGCTCACAGACATCCAACCCCCAGATTTCGAGACCCGGCTCGCCATCCTGCAGCTCAAATCCCTCACTGAGAAACTGCCCGTCGAGCCCGAGGTCCTCTCCTACATAGCCAACCGAATCCAGACGAACATCCGCGAGCTCGAGGGGGCGCTCATTCGGGTTAGCGCCTATGCGTCGTTGACCGGCCGGCCTCCCACCGCCGAGTTGGCCAACGACGTCCTCCAGTCGCTCCTCTCGAACGCGGGCGAAGCCCCCGTCACCGCCGACCTCGTTGTCGCGGTGGCCTCCGAGTACTACAACGTCACGCCCGAGGAGATGCGCTCCTCAAGCCGCACACGCCCGCTGGTCGTTGCTCGTCAAATGGCCATGTACCTGTGCCGTGACCTCACCGATCTATCACTCCCCAAAATTGGCCGCGAATTCGGCAACCGAGATCACTCAACTGTGCTCCACGCCACAAACAAGATCAGGAAGAGCATGAGAGAAAGGGAAAGTTCCTACGAACAAGTTGAAGAGCTGACCGCTCGCATCCGCCAGCGCGCAGCACGTAGATAAGCTGAGGAAAAGGACGGGCTTTATTGTGGAAACTTCAACCCAACTCGGGCGGCCGGCTCTGACGGTGGGCTTATCCCCATTCTGCATCCACTGCCTGGGTGATGTCCTCAGAGCATGTGAGCAGCCCTAATGTTTGTTATCCCCAAATCCCCAGCCCCTACTACTGCTACGACAAGAATATCTTTAGTAGATCTCATAGGAGGATGTGTGAATGAAGCTTCGCTGTGAACGAGATGATCTGCTAGAGGCAGTGCAGTTCGCCGCCCGTGCCATCACGAATCGTGCCACGCTTCCGGTCTTGGCAGGCCTGCGGATGGAGGCCACCGAGGATGGAACCGTGGCGATTGGGGCAACCGATCTTGAGCTGACCATGGAGACGCAGCTGCAGGCGGCGGTTGACGAGCCCGGCACCGCCGTCGTTCCCGGAAGGTTGTTCGGAGACATGATGCGAAGCATGGGGCCCGGGCAGGTGAGCCTCACCAGCGGAGACGCGGAGATCGAGATCTCCTCCGGCCGAGGACGTTTTCACGTCAAGGCGATGTCCGTCGAGGACTATCCGCAGCTTCCTACGAGATCGGGAGACGAGGTTGGTATCGAGCTCGAGCTGGCGTCAGAGACGCTGGCGGTGGGTCTGTCCCAGGTAGTTCGGAGCGCGTCCAGCGACGAAACCCGGCAAGTTCTCACGGGAGTTCTGTGGGAGGTCGAGGGGAAGACGTTGACGCTGGCGGCGACGGACTCCTACCGGCTATCGGTACGAGAGCTTTCTGTGAGCAATACAGGCGAGGGACGTAATGTCGTTCTGCCGGCGAGAGCGCTGAGTGAGCTCGCCCGGACGCTTCAAGGAACCTCGGGACGAGTCAGGGTAGAGCTGAAGGCGAACTTTGCCGTGTTCAGGGTTTCCGGCCCCGACAGTGCCGCCGAGACTGTGATCGCGTCTCGTTTTATCGAAGGGGAGTTCCCGAAATATAGGCAGTTGTTGCCGCAGGGTTACCCGAATACCCTGATGGTGGGAAGAAGCGACGTTGTGGAAGTGGTCAAGCGGGTGGGTTTGCTGGCTCAGAACAACATGCCCGTGAAGTTCCAGCTCGGGACCGAACTCGAGGTGTCGGCGAACACTCCGGATGTGGGCGAGGGGCAGGAGATTCTCGACGCCGAGTACGAGGGTGAGGCGATGGTGATTGCCTTCAACCCGCGATTCTTCCTGGACGGAGCTACCGCCATCTCTGGTGAGCGCCTGACTCTGGTGGCCTCGGATGGCCTCAAACCGGCCATCATGAAGGCCGAAGGAGAGACCGGCTTCACCTACCTTCTGATGCCGGTGAGGCTGTCTTAGAGAGAATCCCGAGTTGAGGGTGGAAGGCCTCGAGCTACTGGACTTTCGCAACTACGAGCAGGCGGTCGTGGAGCTCGGCGAGGGACCCACTCTCGTAATGGGAAGAAACGCGCAAGGAAAGACCAGCTTGCTGGAAGCCGTTTTTTGCCTCAGCGGGCTGCCCTCGCCGCGGGGACCCGACCAGTCCCTGGTTCGACGGGGGGCCGAACGGGCGCTACTGCATGGACGGGTCAGGCGAGGAGAGCGATCGGTGGAGCTCGATCTTGAGATCCGCGAGGGCAAGCGGCGGGCGTTGATCAACAAGACTCCGGTGCGCTCGGCGCGCTCTCTTACGGAGGTAATGGTGGCCGTGTTCTTTGGACCCGACGAGCTTTCTCTGATCAAGGGATCTCCGGAGGGCCGACGCCGTTTCCTGGACGAGCTGGTGGTCGAGCTGCGCCCGGGGCGAGGTTCTCTGCGCCGAGAGTGGGACCGGGTGCTGCGCCAGAAGAACGCACTGTTGCGCAGCGCTCCGCGCCGAGGTTCTGAGAAGACGCTCAAGACCCTGGACGTGTGGGATGAGGCGCTGATCAAGGCGGGCGCCACCCTCACCGGGGCCCGGCTGGAGTGCCTCGCCCTGCTGCTTCCGGCGGCCCGCAAGCGCTACGGAGAGATCGCCTCGGAGGGCCGACTGGACCTCTCTTACCAGAGTGCGTGGCTTCCCCAGGAGGTCGGCGATCAGGCCGTTTCCAGCGGAGGGGTGGAGGAGTCGGAGCTGCGCTGCCACCTCGAGCTCGCGATCAGCCAGGCCCGCCCCCGGGAGCTGGAGCGGGGGACCACATTGGCCGGGCCTCAGCGGGACGACGTCTCCGTCGGAGTGAGTTCGTCACAGGGCCGTGCTGTGATGGATGCGCGCACGTTCGGCTCGCAGGGCGAGCAGCGGACGGCGGCCCTAGCGCTCAAGGCAGGAGAGTTCGACATGGTGACGGAAGCGATGGGTGAGCAGCCGATCCTGCTCTTGGACGACGTCTTCTCCGAGCTCGATCCTCTCCGTCGGCGGTGGCTAGGAGAAGCCGTGGCGGGGATGGACCAAACGATCGTGACCTCGGCCGAACCCGGGGCGGTCGAGGCGCTGGGAGCAACTGCGGTGCTCGAAGTGGTCGACGGAAGTGTGCGACGAGTGTGACCGCCGAGCCGGTTCGCTTGGGAGACGCCTTGAGTGACCTCGGAACGCCGGGTGGAGCGCGGCCCGCAGACACCGCCCGGCTGTGGCGGGCGTGGCCCGTGTTGGCGGGAGCAACTGTGTGCGCTCATGTCGAGCCGACATCGTTGCGCGACGGTGTGCTGAGGCTGCGGGCCGATTCGCCGGTGTGGGCGACAGAGGTGGGCTATCTCGCCGACCACATTCGTGCGCGTGCAAACGAGATTTTGGAAGGTCCGGTGGTTCGTGAAGTCCGGGTGTGGACCGGGCCCGGCCCGGTGCTTGAGGCAACCGTAGAGGGCCCCTTGAAGCCGCAATCGAATCACATGTCGTCGAAGGCGAGGGAGCCTGATCCTCAAGGCGCGCTGAGGAGCGCGTACGAGGCGTGGAAACGAAGCCGGACTGGTATTTCGACGACCTCCGAGAGGCCCAGTAGAGAGGGAAATCGGTCCCCTGGATGATACAATCGAAGGCACACCAGACAATCGCTCGAGCTGCCCGCGCAGTGTGTCGCAGAGCCTATTCCTGGGCCCGCCGGTAGCTTGGATGAGATCCTGATCAAGGAGGCAGTTTCGGCTAAGGCGCCGCCTGTTACGGGACGGAAGGGTGACCGGCCGTCCTACACGGCACAAGACATAACGGTCCTCAAAGGCCTCGACCCCGTTCGTCAGCGACCCGGGATGTACATCGGCTCGACCGGCACACGAGGTCTACACCATCTCATTTATGAGGTCGTCGACAATGCTGTGGACGAGGCCATGGCGGGATTCTGCGACCGGATCAAAGTCGAGCTGCTCGCAGATGGAGGCTGTCGAGTTTCGGACAACGGGCGCGGTATTCCCGTGGACATCGTCTCCGGTGAAGGCAAGGCAGCGGTTGAGGTGGTTCTCACCACGCTGCACGCAGGGGGCAAGTTCGGAGGCAAGGGCTACCAGGTTTCCGGGGGCCTGCACGGTGTCGGGGTCTCGGTGGTCAATGCGCTCTCGGAACGTCTTCAGGTAGAGGTCGTAAGAGACGGCAAGCTGTGGCGGCAGAGCTATTCAAGAGGCCGCCCCGACGCCAAGCTCAAAGCCATCAAGCCGGCCAAGCGCACGGGTACTACCGTTACCTTCTGGCCCGACCCAGAGGTCTTCACCGACGAGCGCGAGTTCAAGTTCGACACGCTTGCCCAGAGGCTCAGGGAAATGGCCTTTCTAAACCGTTCCCTCGAGATCCGACTGCTCGACTACCGCACTCAGCCCGAAACCGCCGAAATGTTTCGTTACACCGGCGGGATAACTGATTTCGTCAAGCACCTCAACACTGCGCGTGAACCGGTCAACAAGAGGATCGTCTATTTCGAGGCTAAGGGAGAGTCCCACGAGCTCGAGGTCGCCATGCAGTGGACGAACGCCTACACCGAGTCTGTGTACACGTTCGCGAACAATATAAACACGCATGAAGGCGGAATGCACGAAGAGGGCTTCCGCCGGTCTCTGACGCGCGTGCTCAGTGCCTATGCGCGCAACAAAGGCTTGCTGAAGGAGAAGGACGGGTCCTTCAGCGGCGAGGATTGTCGCGAGGGCCTTACCGCGATCGTTTCGGTCAAACTCAGGGATCCGCAGTTCGAAGGCCAAACCAAGACGAAGCTCGGAAACACGGAGATCAGGTCGTTCGTGGAGACGTCGATGAATCAAAAGTTGGCGGACTTCCTCGAGGAGCATCCGGGCGAGGCGCGTGCGATCTGCATCAAAGCCATGGGGGCACAGAGAGCCCGGCTCGAGGCGAGAAAGGCCCGCGACCTGGTGCGGCGCAAGACGCTGCTCGAGTCGTCGACTTTGCCGGGCAAGCTCGCCGACTGTCAAACCCGGGATCCCGAGGAAGCAGAGCTCTACATCGTAGAGGGGAACTCCGCCGGCGGCACCGCCAAGCAGGGGCGGGAGCGCGCTTTCCAGGCGATCCTGCCGCTTCGAGGCAAGATCCTCAACGTCGAGCGCGCCCGGTTGGCCAAGATCCTCGAAAACAAGGAAGTGCAGGCGATTATCACCGCGGTGGGGACCGGCATCGGCGAAGAGTTCGACATCTCCAAGTGCCGCTATCACAAGATCATCTCGATGGCAGACGCCGATGTGGACGGCTCTCACATCAAGACCCTGCTGCTTACGTTCTTCTTTCGCTACATGCCCGAGCTGGTGGACGCAGGCTACGTCTACGTGGCACAGCCGCCCCTTTATCGCATCAAGCACAAAGGCAAGGTCCACTACTTCCGCAACGACGAACAGCTCGACTCCTACCGCACGGCTAATAACGGCAGCAAGATCGAGGCGTCTCGGTTCAAGGGTTTGTCTGAGATGGACCCGAGTGAGCTCTGGGACACCACGCTGGATCCAGAGAAGCGTGCGCTATTGAGAGTCACCTTGGACGACGCCGCCCTGGCCGAGGAGATCTTCTCGGTCCTTATGGGCGAGGACGTCGAAGCCCGCAAGAACTTCATCCAGCGCAACTCCAAAGACATCCGCTTTCTCGATATTTGAGGCGAGGACATGGCCCAGGAACCACCCGACGATTTCGCCGAACGTTCTATGGTCGACCAGGTAAACCTCGAGGACGAGGTGCAGTCCTCGTTCCTCGAATACGCGATGTCGGTGATCGTGAGCCGGGCGCTGCCAGACGTGCGCGACGGACTGAAGCCCGTGCATCGCCGCATTCTCTACGCGGGCCTGGAAGCCGGTCTGCGACCAGATCGCCAGCACCGCAAGTGTGCGGCGCTGGTAGGCGACGTGATGAAGAAGTACCACCCGCACGGAGATCAGGCGATTTACGACGCCCTCGCTCGTCTGGCCCAGGACTTCTCCACCCGCTATCCGCTGATCGACGGCCAGGGCAACTTCGGATCGGTCGACGGTGACCCGCCCGGAGCGATGCGCTATACGGAGTGCCGCTTGTCGCCGCTGGCGATGGAGCTGCTGCGTGGCATCGACGAGGAGACGGTGGACTTCGTCCCCAACTACGATGGGTTCGAGGTCCAGCCGGACGTGCTTCCGGCGCGCTTTCCCAACCTTCTCGCCAACGGTTCCAGCGGGATCGCGGTCGGCATGGCCACCAACATCCCGCCTCACAACCTCGGGGAGGTGATCGATGCGGTGATCGAGTTACTCGATCACCCGGAGATCGCAGAGACCGAGGGGGCCGCACTTCAAGCCGTGATGAAGCACATCAAAGGGCCGGACTTTCCTACCGGGGCCTTGGTCGTCGGGCGGCAGGGCATCGTCGACGCCTACACGACCGGGCGGGGCTCGGTAAAGATGCGCGCTATCTGCGAGGTCGAGGAGGGCCCCCGCGGCAACCCGAGGGTCATCGTCTCAGAGCTGCCATATCAGGTGAACAAGGCGCGCCTGCTCGAAAAGATAGCGGAGCTCGTCAACGCCAAGCGGTTGGAGGGCATCGCCGATCTGAGGGACGAGTCGTCGCGTTCCGAGATGCGTATGGTGATCGATCTCAAGCGCAACGCGGTGCCTCAGGTGGTGCTGAACCAGCTCTACAAGAGGACTCAGCTGCAAGACAACTTTGGCGTCAACATGCTGGCTTTGGTCGACGGGGTGCCGCGCACGCTGAACCTCGGCGAGGTCATCCTCGAATACATCACGCATCAGATGAGCGTGATCGCGCGCCGCACCGAGTACCGGCTACGAAAGGCGAAAGAGCGCTCGCACATCCTTGAGGGCCTCATCATTGCTCTGGACAACATCGATGAGGTCATAGCGCTGATTCGAGCCGCGGCCAACGCCGACGAAGCGAAGTCGGGTCTTATCGATCGCTTCGGGCTCTCTGAAATACAGGCCTCGCACATCCTCGACATGCCTCTGCGACGCCTCACCGCGCTCGAGCAGGGCAAGGTTCGGGAGGAGCATGCCGAGCTGCAGCTCACGATTGCCGAGCTCGAATCGATTCTCGCCGACCCGCAACGAATACGGGCGATCATCTCTACCGAGCTCAAGGAGATTCGGGACAAGTACGCGGACAAGCGACGCAGCCGCCTCGTTCCCGATGAGGGTGAGTTCGATATCGAAGACCTGATAGCCGACGAGGACTTGGTCGTGTCGGTATCGCGCGACCGGTATGTGAAGACCGTGCCGTTGGATACCTACAGGCGTCAGGGCCGCGGAGGCCGCGGGGTCAAGGGGACCAACCTCAAAGAGGGCGACATCGTCGAGCACCTCCTCACCACCACCGCGCATTCCTATCTGTTGCTGTTCTCCAACAGTGGACGCGTGTACCGGATCAAGGCTCACGAGATTCCCAAGCGCGACAGAACGGCGCGGGGGACGGCGGTTGTGAACGTCGTCCCGATGAGGCCCGAGGACGGAGTCGCTGCGGTCATCAACACGCGCGACTACGAGTCCTTCCGCTATCTGCTGATCGCCACCAGGGGCGGGATGGTCAAGAAGACTCTGTTCCGTGAGTACGACTCTTCCCGCAAGGAGGGCATCATCGCGTTGAACCTCAAGGAGGGCGATGAAGTGGTGCGTGTCCGGCCCACGTCGGGCCGGGACGACATCCTGCTGATCACCAAGAAGGGCAAGGCCATTCGCTTCCCGGAGAGCTCCGTGCGGGAGATGGGCAGAACTGCAACCGGTGTGATCGGGATCAAGCTCGACGACGACGACGAGGTGGTGTCCTGCGAGGTCATCTCCGACAACGCGGCCGACCTGTTGTTGATCACAGAGTTCGGCTACGGCAAGCGAACCAAGCTGTCCTCGTTCCCACGCAAGGGCCGGGCGGGCAAGGGGGTGATCGCGGCCAAGCTCACCCGGCCGCGTGGCCCCCTGGTGGGTGCCTGCGTCGTCAAGCTCGAAGACGAGATCTTCCTGATCTCGGACGACGGCGTGGTCATTCGCATGGGGGTCTCACAGATCTCTCGCCAGGGACGGCCGACGACCGGCGTGCGGGTCATGAACCTAGACTCTGGCGCCTGCATCAGCGCGGTGGCTCTGGTCATGGACGAGTCTGATACTCCGCCGATCAACTCCAATCGGGAGCCCTAAACTTCCGGCCTCTAAACGCCGAGGGTGTGGATGGTGGTCGTAAGCAGCGGCTCGGCCGGCGGGAGCCGTCTGAGAACCACTGCGGGGCTTCCGGCGTCACACGGGTACGGGTGCCCGGCCCGGTCGCGGTAGCCTGGCAAAATTCGCGAGAAGGCCTTGGCACCGACGCTGAGGTCCGTGAAACGCGCGACGGAGTGATTTCCGGCCCCTGGGGGCCGGGTGGCGCATACTGTCGGAGGCTACGATGTAGGCCCTAGGAGGTCGCTTGGCCTGGGAAAAGAAGGACACGCAGACCTGGCATCGCGCCGCGGTAGCTACCGCGCCCGCCGGCTCCGGGGAGTCCACCACCGAAGCCGCTGGGTCCGAAGATTCAGAGCGGCCGGCCCGGGGCGTGCGCACGGATGTAATTCCCCGCGGCACCCCCCTCGCCGAACACGATCCCGAGTACGAGAGGCACCGGCGACGGTTTCGGCCTGCGACCAGGCGGGTCAAGCGCGTCTTGAGGCACATCGACCCCATCAGCGTCCTCAAGCTGTCCCTGATCTACCATGCCTGCTTCCTGGTGCTGTGGCTCGTGTTCGTGGCGGTCCTCTATCAGATCCTGGAAGGCGCCGGTCTGTTCGACGCCGTCACCGGTTTCGCTCGCGGCGCAGCCTTCTTGAAGAAGGGAGAGGGGCTACCGATCTCGCTGTGGTGGGTCGAGCGCTGGGCGTTGCTGCTGGGCCTCGCGTTGGGCATCTTCGCCTCTCTTGTGAACGTGTTTCTGGCTTTCCTCTACAACCTGGCCTCTGACCTCGTGGGTGGGCTGAAGCTCAGCTTCATCGAACGTGACGTGTAGGAGCCGCTAGACCAAGTAGGGCTCGAGGCGCGCAATCCGCACTCCCCGCCTGCCGATGCGCGCCAGCAAGGATTTCGGCTCGAACGCCCGCTCGGGGGCTCTTACGCCCGGCTCGGTGCGACCCGCCGCCAGTTCGGAGGCCGCCGCCACAAGGGGCAGCGCGGTGAGGTTGACCAGGTGGTCGACCACTCCCAAGGAAACTGACCGGGGGCGACCGTCGGCCTGTCCCCTTACGTCGACACGGGCCGCGCTCCAAGCCGGGCCGGCACTCGGCCACGCGCTCAGGGCCTGCTGGAGGGCCCTGCTGGCCGCCGGCCCCCAATTTGCGAAGCGCGTGGCCCAGGGCCCGCCGGCGAGCAGGCGTAACGCGTCCATGGCCGGTTTTTCGACGAGCCCCACTCGCCAGCGCAGAAGGCGTAGGCCGGGCCACCGGCTGACCAGAGTGGTTATCTCGGGGCTTGCTCCGGCGAAGGTCTCGACCCAGCCCACGGGCTCGGGAAAGTAGACGAGATGGGACGCCTTGGGGCCCGGCTCGCTGATGCGACGGCCGTCAGCGATTGAGGGGGCCGGTCCGGAGAGCCCGATGAGGAGCTGGGCCAGCGCCGCCTGCCCCGCCGGATCGCGTGCCGAACGCGTCGTGGCGACCTCGATCTCCTCCACCTCGTCCAGTTCCTGAGCGGCCAGAGCCACCAGGAGGTTGGTAAGGCCCGGGCTCAGGCCGCAACCGCTCACAACCGTGACTCCGGCCGCGACGGCCGGTGCATCGAGGGCGGGGATGGACTCGGCCGCGACATGGTCGTTCGCGGACGATAGCCATGAGGCGCCCACCTCCACGGCGGCACGGGCGCAGGGAAGCTCCAACTGCCGGGCCGGGCCGGCGCACGAGATCACGAGATCGGGCGACAACTCCCTAAAGCGGCGGTCCCGAAGGGCGCCATCGTGGAGATCGAAGGCGTGGGCAGAGATGCGGGAGGGGTCGCCTGAGAGGACGTCGAGCAGCCACTCCAGCCGGGCTTGGTTGCGGCCCGCAAGCCACAACCTCTCGACTTCCGTTGAGCGAGCCAGCTCGGCCGCCACCGTCCGTCCGATTGCCCCGGTGGCGCCCAGGATGAGGGCTTGCACGGTCAGCCCAGCTCGTCCTCCGTGACCTCGCGCCACCGGCCCTGGGGGGAAGGCACCTTGGAGTGGGCCCGCTGGCGTGCCCACCACAGCCCGACGAGCGAGAGGCCGAGGGTGGTCACCAGGCGAGAGGCGCGAGGAGGCATGGGGCCACACTACAAGCAGGGGGCCGGGATACGACTCTTTCCGCCTGAGGAGCGCTGAGCGCTCATTTCGTGGAGAAGATCGCTGCGATGATCGTGAAAGCCAGCGCGCACAGGCGAATTCCTAGCGGCCTGTCGCATGTCGACGTCGAGGTCAACGAAACCATACGAACCAGAGCTCTGTTCCACGGATGTGGCCTAACATGAACGGCTCGGCCGTCACTCGCCAGGGTGGGGGGGCCGCCAGTCAGGATCTGGTCGCCCGCCCAGAATGCCGGGGGGTTTCTGCATGAGCTGGTCGCTAGAGTGGGCGGGAGCTAGCGAATGCCGCAGGAACCCGTCGACTGCCATATCGGTGCCGCGCCGACTTCGTCATCCGTAAGATCTTCGGACTTAACGGGCTCTGCAACTGTTCGTGCGGGCAAATGAGGAGGCGATGCCACGGGATTGACAATGGTGGGAGGAGCGCCCTAGAGCTTCACGTGATGCCGACGTCGAGACTCTTGCCGAACTACCCCCACACCTGTCTGGCCGTCTCGGCAATCACCCTCAGCTTGGCCCCCTGCTCCTCGAAGCTGATGTCGTTGCCCCTCACTGATGTGGCGAAGCCGCATTGCGGCGACAGGGCCAGTCGTTCCAACGGCACGAACTCCTCGGCCCCCCGGATGCGCTCGGTCAGCTCGGCCGGAGTCTCCCGACGCCCGGACTTGGTCGTTACCAGCCCCAGCACCACGATCTTGTCATCGGGCACCTCACGCAGCGGCTCGAAGGAGCCTGAGCGCTCGTCGTCGTATTCGAGCAGAAGCCGGTCCGCGCCGATCGCCGGAAAGATGCGCGCCGCCAGCCAGTCGTAGCCCCCCGAGACCAGCCAGCGGCTCATTTGATTGCCCCGGCAGAGGTGGAAACCGAAGGTCACGCCTTCATGGCCCGAGATCACAGCGTTGTCGAGTTCGAGGCCGAGCTCGAGCCAGCGCTCTGCCGGCCACCCGCGCCCCTCGTAGAAATCCCGGTAGCCCGGGTCGATCAACAGGGGGTAGTGCGGCGCGTCGAGCTGAATGTACGAGCATCCCAAGCGGGCGAGCTCGGTGACCTCTTCCCTGAGGATCTGAGCGACGTCTGAGAGAAAGTCCTCGAGCGTCCCGTAGGCGTCGGTGGATGTCTGCGGGTCCCAGAAGTTGGCGAACAGACTGGGGCTCGGGAGCGTGACCTTGAGAATCGCCTCCGTGCGGCCACGAGCGTAGCTGAACTCGTCGGCCGAGAGCCAGCGCCTGCGAGAGAGCTTGTCTCTCACCGTGAGTGGTGGGCGGTCGATGTCGACGCTGCCGAGGTCGTCCGAACGCCAGTTACCCCACAGAAACGCGTCGATATCCCACTCGGAGAAGCCGTCCACTGCGGCCACGAGCTGGCTCTGAAACGACAACCGGCGCATCTCCCCGTCGGTCACCACCTCCATGCCGGCTTCCGACTGTAGGTGCAGTGAGCGGTCGACGGCGCGATCCTCGATGATCTTGAGATCGCCGGGCGCCAACTCTCCCGCGGCGGCTAAACGTTGCGCCTCGAGCAGCTCAGGCGGCCGCAAAAGGCTTCCGACCACGTCGCTACGGGCGGTGATCAAGTCTCGCTCGACGGCGTTAGGCCTGGGGGACGGGCGCTTCCTGCGCTTCCGGGGGGCTCTTCTGCATTTCCCTGAGCTCCTCGATCGGAATGTGGCAGCGCATGAAGTGGCCGCTCTCGATCTCGAGCAGCGCAGGCTCCTCCTGCTCGCAGATTTCGCCTATCTTTCTCGGACAGCGGGTCTGGAAGACGCATCCGGAGGGGGGATCCGCAGCGCTGGGGATGTCGCCTTCGAGCCGGATGCGGGGGCGCTGCTCGCCTTCGATCGTGGGCACAGCGGACAGAAGCGCTTCCGTATAGGGGTGGTGCGGAGCGTTGAAGACTGCCTCGGAATCGCCCAGCTCCATGAGGCGGCCCAGGTAGAGCACCGCTATGCGGTCCGACAGGTACCTGACCACGCCGAGGTCGTGGGAGATGAAGAGGTAAGCGACACCCTTGTCGGCCTGGAGATCGGCGAGCAGGTTGAGGATCGCGGACTGCACCGAGACGTCCAGGGCCGAGGTCGGCTCGTCGCACAGGACGATGCGGGGGTCGCCGGCGAACGCACGAGCAATCGCCACTCGCTGCTTGAGACCGCCCGAGAGTTGATTGGGCGGGACGCCCAACAGCCTCACGTCGAAGCGCACGGAGTGGGCGAGGTCCTGAAGGCGGGAGTCGCGCTCCTCACCGTGAGTGCCCAGGAGCTTGGTGATCGCTCGCCCGATGATGCGGCGCACCGTGAAGCGCCGGTTGAGAGCAGCGTCGGGGTTCTGGAACACGATCTGTAGCGCCCGTACGTCCTTCGAGTCCCTCTTGGTGATGTTTCCGGCGAGGGCGCGGCTGTCGAGCTCGACGACCGATCCCTGATCGGGCTCGGTGAGGCCGAGCAAGAGCCGGGCCAGCGTCGTTTTCCCGCTACCCGATTCCCCCACCAGGCCGAGCGTCTCTCCGGCCCCGATCTCGAGCGAGATGTTCTCCAGGGCGTGTATGTCGTTGCCGTCCTGACGGAACGTCTTGCACATGCTCTTGGCCTCTAGCACGGGGCCGTCTCCGTTGCCCGCAGGCGTGCCGCCCTGGCGCTTGGCCGAGGTGGCGCGCGGCAGGTCTTGTGCGCGCTCATGGAAGTGGCAGCGGCTGGCGTGGCCTTTGCCCAGCTCGATCAGGTCCGGCTCCTCCGACGAGCAGATGTCCTCGGCAAGCCCACAGCGCTCGGTGAACACGCAGCCGGGTAGCTCCGCCCCCAGACCGGGAAGAAAGCCTGGGATGGTGTCGAGCCGGTGCTCGGACTTGTGCAGACCGCCCTTGGGGATGCAGCGCAGCAGCCCCACCGTGTAGGGATGGCGAGGGTCGGCCAGCACGGTCTCGGTCGGTCCCTGCTCGACCACCCGTCCCGCATAGAGAACGCCGACCCGTTCGCACATCTTGGCGATGACGGCGAGGTTGTGGCTGATGAACAGGACGCTGGTTCCGAAGTCCTCCCGGAGTGTGGTCACCAGGTCCAAGACCTCGGCCTCGACCGTGGCGTCGAGGCCGGTGGTGGGCTCGTCGAGAATCAGCAGCGTGGGGTCTTTGGCAAGCGCCATGGCGATGACCACCCGCTGCTGCATCCCGCCCGAGAGCTGGTGCGGAAACCGTCGCATGACCCCATGGGGATCCGAGATCTGGACTTTCTTGAGGATGCCCTCGGCCTTTGTCCTGCCTTCATCGCCTTGGGCCCCCGCCATGGCGTAGACCTCGGCGACCTGATCTCCCACCCGAATCGTGGGGTTGAGCGCCGAGCCGGGGTGCTGGTAGACCATCGAGACGGCCGAGGTTCGCATCGTGCGCACGTCGGCGTCGTCCATCTTCATGAGATCGTGGCCGGCGAGCGAGATCTCCCCGTTGAGCACCTTGCCGTTGCGGGGCAGGTAGCGCATGACCGCGAAGGCGACCGTCGACTTCCCGCAGCCCGACTCGCCCACAAGACCGAAGGACTCGCCCTTTCCGATAGTGAAGGAGACGCCCCGCAGCACTCTGCGATCGATTCCCCGGACGCGGTAGGCGAGCTCGAGGTCCTTGATCTCGAGGGCCGGAGT